>JAJZVE010000863.1 GCA_021845835.1 Pseudomonadota bacterium
GCACTGTACGGGCTGACGCTGGCGGTGCCGGTGCTCGGCTATTTCGTCGCGGCGACGGCGCCGGCGCAGGTGCCGACGCTGTTCCTGCTGGTGATCCCGGTGCCGCATGTCGTCGGCCCGTCGGAGGGCGCGTTCGCGGTGCTGCGCGGCCTGCACCGGGCGGCGGCGATTCTGTTGGTGGCGCTTGCGGCCGGGCACGCGGCGATGGCGATCCGTCATCACCGGCTCGGCCGGACCACGCTGCGACGGATGTGGCGCGCGGTGCCATGACCAAAGCCGCCGGCCGGCGTTGCGGCCAGCCGGGGCGCATGCTATCTGCGCGGCACCCGCTTGGGGGATAGTTTAGCGGTAGAACTCCCGGCTCTGACCCGGGCAGCCTTGGTTCGAATCCAGGTCCCCCAGCCAGCGCGCCGCCACCCCTTATGGCACTTCCGCCTTTCTCGACCCCGGCCAGCCCGCCGGTGGCAGGTCGTGCCCGAAGTGGTCCCACATGGGTCCCACAAACGCTCCCACATCACGCGCAAGCGGGGCGGGCTTCCGAAGCATCGGCTCCGCCCGCTGGCCCTTGGCCTGTTCGGACATACGGTGACCGGGCTGTCCAGGGAGCAGCGAACAGGTCGCGGAGAGTCCGCCGCACCGTTGACCGGACGAGTGCAGCGAAAACAGGCAGCCGACCGCTGGTCCGAACATGACAAAGCCAAGGCACCTGCCTGGTCTGTCGGCAAATAGGCGTGCCCGAAAAAGCAGCAAACCGTCCTGGGCCATCGCCTTCAACTTCCCGCGAGTCTGGCACAGTTCTTGTTCACTGCGGCACCCCGACAGCGGGGAAATCCATCGTGCAACATGTCGTACCGGGCGATGTCGCCTGGGTCCTGGTCAGCACCGTCCTGGTGCTGTTGATGACCGTCCCTGGACTGGCGCTGTTCTACGCCGGCATGGTTCGTAAGAAGAACGTGCTGGCGACCATGATGCAGTCGTTCATCCTGTGCGCCGCGATGACCGTGGTGTGGGTGGTCGCCGGCTACTCGCTCGCCTTCACCAACGGCAATGCCTGGGTGGGCGATCTGTCCCGGTTGTTCCTGAACGGACTGGCCGATGGCTGGGACAAGCCGTTCACCCTGGGCGCCGGCACCGCCGCCGCACAGCCGACGACCATCCCCGAGTCGGTGTTCCTGATGTTCCAGATGGCCTTCGCCATCATCACCCCCGCCGTGGTGACCGGCAGCTGCGCCGATCGGATGAAGTTCTCCGCGCTGCTGGTGTTTTTCACGCTGTGGTCGCTGGTGGTGTACGCCCCGCTGGCGCATTGGGTCTGGGCGCCAACCGGCTGGTTGGCACAGATGGGCGTAGCCGATTTCGCCGGAGGCACGGTGGTCGAGATCAACTGCGGCGTCTCCGGTCTGGTCTGCGCGCTGATGCTGGGCCGCCGCCTCGGCTACGGGCAGGAGAACATGGCCCCCTGGAACCTCAGCTACGCCGTCATCGGCGCCTCCCTGCTGTGGGTCGGCTGGATGGGCTTCAACTCCGGCGGTGCTCTGGCTGCCAACGGGCGCGCCGGCATGGCGGTGCTGGTGACGCAGATCGCCGCCGCGGGCGGGACGCTGGCCTGGGCTTTCGCCGAGTGGTTCCTTCGCGGCAAACCCTCGGTCCTTGGTGCGATCTCCGGCGCGGTGGCCGGCCTGGTGGCGATCACCCCGGCCGCCGGGTTCGTACTCCCCGGCCCGGCCCTGGGCATCGGCCTCGTCGCCGGCATGGTCTGCTTCTGGTCGGCGACCAGCCTGAAGGCCGCGCTGGGCTATGATGACAGCCTCGACGCCTTCGGCGTGCACGGTGTGGGCGGCATCATCGGCACCCTGGCCACCGGCTGGTTCGCCTTCGGACCGCTGACCGCTATCCCGGACGCCCCGACCGGCGCCACTGTCGGCGGGCTGCATCTGCTGGGCGTCCAGGCCGTCGCGGTCGCGGCGACCATTGTCTGGTGCGGCGGGGCCAGCTGGGCGCTGCTGAAGGTCACCGACCTCGCCGTCGGCCTGCGCGTCACCCGCGACGAGGAGCGGGAGGGCCTCGACATCGTCCTGCACGGCGAGCAGATGTTCTGAACCCGGCGGCCGGAAGGACTGCATCGCCTGGGCGATGGGCAAGGCCCGCCTTCCGCGCGGCCTCTCGCAGCGAATATCGCCCGGTCGCGCACCAGCGGCACGCTGGATCTGCTCGCCGGCCCCGCGCGCTCGTTCGCGCCGCTGGTCACGGGCGGAGCGATGGTGGAATCGCTGCGTCGGCGCATCGGCGGCCTGGGCGCGCCCGGTCCACTCGGGCCGCTGGCGGGCCATGTCGATGCGGTGACGGCGGGAATGGTCTCGGGCTGGGCGCGGGATGCGGCGAACCCGCGTCACGCGGTGGAGATCGAGATCATGGCGGCGGGCAGACCGCTCGGGCGCGTGGTGGCGAACTGGTGGCGGCCGGACCTCGCGGCTGCGGGGCATGGCACCGGGCATCACGGGTTCGGGTTCGTGCCGCCCGCTTGCGTGTCGCCGGCCGGCATCACCCGCTGCCGCGCCGCCGATGGCGCCCCCTCGTCACCTCAACGGTTCGGAACGTTGCCGCCGGGTAGCGCCGCGGTAGCGTTCCCGCCAGCAGCGAACTGAACTGCTGCGACTGCTTCAGGTGCGCAATGCGCATCGTTCGATACGCTCTCGGGAAGGCCAGCCAACCCCGTGATCCTCGCGCTGCGACCGCTGCGAGCGGTCTAGAGGCCGAGGCGGCGACACATCTCCTCGGCCGCCGCCGCGGTGTCGTCCAGCGGTGCGACCGGCCAGTGCATGAACCGGCCCTCATAGGGACGCACGCGCCCGTCGCCGATCAGACCACGCAGGAACGCCGCCCCGCGCCGCGAGCTGCCCGGCAGCGGCGCCACCAGCACCGGCGCCGCGGTCGCCGCCGCCTCCGAGATCATCGACACGCTGTCGGCCGTGACCACGATCGCATCGGCCAGCGCC
>JAJZVE010000864.1 GCA_021845835.1 Pseudomonadota bacterium
GCCGATCGCGATCACCCCGTCGCGCTCGGCGATGTCGGCGAAGCCGGCGACATGCTCGACGGCGATCACCGTCTCCAGGCGCCGGTGCTGCTTCGTCACCCACAGCCCGACATCGGTGCCGCCGGCCAGCAACGTCGCATCGGGATGCGCCGCCAGCGCCGCCGCCAGTTCCGCGGTGCTGCGCGGCGCCAGGAACCGCTGGCCGTCGCGCGCCGACGCCAGCATGGTGTCGCCCGCCAGCGCCCGCAGCCGCGCCGCCGTCCGCGCCGCGTCGGCGGCGAAACGGTCGGCGGCCGGGCCGGCGCAGGCCTCCCGCGCCGCGTCCAGGATCGGGCGATAGCCGGTGCAGCGGCAGAGATTCCCGGCCAGCGCCTCGCTCGCCTCCGCCCGTCCGCCGCCGCTGCCGGCGTGGTACAGCGCGAACAGCGACATCACGAAGCCCGGCGTGCAGAAGCCGCATTGCGAGGCGTGCTGCGCCACCATCGCCGCCTGCACCGGATGCAGGCCGCCATCCGGCGCGCGCAGATGCTCGACCGTCAGCAGTTGCTTGCCGTCCAGCGCCGGCAGGAACAGGATGCAGGCATTGACCGCAAGGTAGCGCATCCGGTCGCCGTCCGGCTCGCCCAGCACGACGGTGCAGGCGCCGCAATCGCCTTCGGCACAACCTTCCTTGGTGCCGCAGGCGCGCATCTCGGTGCGCAGCCACTCCAGCACCGTGCGCGTCGGCGCCGGATTATCGAGCGACCGTTCGTGTTCGCCGAACAGAAACCGGATCGTCGTGCGCACCTGTTCCTCCGTCAAGCCTGCCATACTCCCGCGCCGGCGCCGGTCACGCAAGTTCCACGCGGTTCCGGCTTGCGCCACTCCGCCGCGCGTTTAGCATCGCCCTGCACAACCAGACGGCGGAGGCAGAAGTGAAGATCGGCGTCCCGCAGGAGATCAAGACCCACGAATACCGCGTCGGCCTGACCCCTGCCGCGGTGCGGGAGCTGACCCGCGCGGGGCATCAGGTGATGGTGCAGCAGGGCGCCGCCGCCGCGATCGGCTTCTCCGACGACGCCTACCGCGCCGCCGGCGCGGCGCTTGGCGCGGATGCCGAAGCCGTGTTCGCCTTTGCCGACATGATCGTCAAGGTGAAGGAGCCGCAGCCGGGCGAGATCGCCATGCTGCGCGCCGGGCAGGTGCTGTTCACCTATCTGCACCTGGCCGCCGACCGCGCGCAGACCGAGGGCTTGCTGCAGAGCGGCGCCACCTGCGTCGCGTATGAGACGGTCACCGACGCCCGCGGCACCCTGCCGCTGCTCGCGCCGATGAGCGAGGTCGCCGGCCGCATGTCGGTGCAGGTCGGCGCGCATTGCCTGGAGAAGGAACAGGGCGGCGCCGGCGTGCTGCTCGGCGGCGTGCCGGGCGTGCCGGCGGGCCATGTCGTCGTGCTCGGCGGCGGCGTCGCCGGCACCAATGCCGCGCGCATGGCGATCGGCTTCGGCGCCACCGTCACCGTGATCGACAAGTCGCTCGCCCGGCTGCGCGAACTGGACGAGCAGTTTCCCACCCAGTTGCACACGCTGTTCTCCACCGCCGATGCGATCGAGCATGCGGTGCTGAACGCCGATCTCGTCATCGGCGCCGTGCTGGTGCCCGGCGCGGCGGCGCCGAAGCTCGTCTCGCGCGATCTCGTCCGCCGCATGCGGCCCGGCTCGGTGCTGGTGGACATCGCCATCGACCAGGGCGGCTGCTTCGAAACCAGCCGCCCCACCACCCATGCCGCGCCGACCTATGTGGCCGAGGGCGTGGTGCATTACTGCGTCACCAACATGCCCGGCGCGGTCGCCCGCACCTCCACGCTCGCGCTCGGCAACGCCACGCTGCCCTTCGTGCTGGCGCTGGCCGGCAAGGGCTGGCGCCGCGCGCTGGGCGATGACGCGCATCTGCGCCGCGGCCTCAACATCCATGCCGGCCGCGTCACGCATCCGGCGGTCGCCGAGGCGTTGGGGACGGACTGCGTGCCGGCGGAGACGGTGCTGGGATAGCACCGGCGCCGGACGGCGGGCAGGCTACGCCCTGCCCGCGCCGCGCGCCTGCAGCAGCCGGTCCACGAAGTCCACCACGTCATCCATCCGGAACGGCTTGCGCATGAATCCCTGGTAGGGGCCGACCAGGCGGTCCCGCACGTGATCCTCCGGCAGCGCGCACATCAGCACGAACGGGATGTCGCGCCATTCGGGGCTCTCGCGCATCATGCGCAGCAGGGTGGCGCCGTCCATCACCGGCATCATCAGGTCGCTGATCACCAGGTCCGGCCGCGCCTCGCCCATGCGCTCCAGCGCCTGCCGGCCGTTGGCCGCCGTCAACACCCGGTGGCCTTCGTCGGTCAGCAGGGCTTCCAGCAGCTCGCTGATGCCGAATTCGTCATCGACCACCAGGATCGTCGCCATCCATCAGCGCCCGCGACGATACGGATCGGGATCGGGGCGGGCGCCCGGCCCGTCGCCGTCCGGCCCGCTCGCCGCACGCGGGAAGCCGGTCAGCAACGCCTCCACACCCTGGAACGTCCCGTCGATCGCGATCCGCCCGGCCTCGATCTCGAAGGCGCGCAAGCGCGGATCGAACCCGCCGTCACGCACCTTCAGCACCGAAATAAGACGCTGCAGCCGCGCATCAAGCTCGACATAGCGCAGCAGCAGCAGGTTGTCGGCGACCGGCGTCAGCGACGTGGCCGGCGCGCGCACCACGTTGCCGACCAGTTCCGGCACTTCCATGGTGAACAGGCTTGTCACCTGCAGCCCGCGCAGCGCCTGGCTCAGGGCGCGGATGAAGGCCGGCAGCCGGTCCTGGTACGGCGTCAGCCCGCGCAGCGCCAGCAACCCGTCCAGGAACAGGCGCCGCACGCCGCGCCGGCGCACCGTGTCCAGCAGTTGCAGCGCGATCCGGTCCAGATGCCCCTCCGCCTCGGGATGCCACTGCATCTCCACCCAGCCCTCGCGCAGCCCCTGC
>JAJZVE010000865.1 GCA_021845835.1 Pseudomonadota bacterium
TCTCCGCGGTCAGCGCCGCCAGCGTCATGCCGGGGTCGGAGGGCGAGGCATAGGGTTTCGCGTCCGCCGGCATGTGGCCGAGCAGCGCCATCGCCGCCTTCGGATCGACATGCTCGGCGCGCACCGGCACCGTCACCGTCCGCTCGGCGCCGTGGCGCAGCAGCCGCACGTCCAGCGACCGCCCCGGCGGCGTCGCCGCCACCAGCCGCGCCATTTCCCGCGCGTCCGACACGTCCTGCCCCGCCACGCCGAGCACGATGTCGCCCACCGCGATCCGCCCGGCGGCCGGGCCGGCGGCATCGACATCCGTCACCACCAGCCCGTGCGGCTGGCGGAGGCCGAGGGCGGCGGCCAGGTCGGCATCGATATGCTGCGCCTGCACGCCGATGCTGCCGGCGGTCACGCGGCCGTCGCGCAGGAACTGGTCGATGACGAATTTCGCGTCGTTGATCGGCATGGCGAAGCCGATCCCGACCGAGCCGGTATTGCCGGGCGAACTGTCGAGCGCGGTGTCGATCGCGATCACCTCGCCCTTCATGTTCACCATCGGCCCGCCGGAATTGCCGTGATTGAGCGCGCCGTCGGTCTGGAAGAAATGGTCGTACATGCTCTCGCCGATGTCGCGGTTGAGCGCGCTGATCACGCCGTGGCTGACCGACAGCCCGACGCCGAGCGGATTGCCGAGCAGCAGCACCTCGTCGCCCACCCGCACCTTGTCGCTGTCGCCGAGCGTCAGCGCCGGCAACGGCCGCCCCGCCTCCACCTTCAGCAGCGCGAGGTCGATCACCCCGTTGATATAGAGCGGCCTGGCCGGCAGCCGCCCGATCCCCGGCAGCACCACCGCGATCTGGTAGGCGCCGGCGATGACGTGGCGGTTGGTGACGATGATGCCGGAGGGATCGATGACGAACCCCGACCCGTCGAAATACATCCGCCCCTGCGGCGTGTTGGCGATGGTTTTCACCGACGCGACGGCGGGCAGCAGCGGCGCCACCTGCGCGGCATAGCCGGCCGCACTTTCATCGGCCCGGAGCGGCGGCGGCGCGGCGACGGCGAACAGCAGGGCGGCGGCGAGCAGGCGGCGGAGGTTCTTGTGCATGGCGTTTCCCTCTTCGGTTGCATTGCGCGCGGGAGTCGCACGGCATGCGCCCGCAGCGTCAGTTCACCGGCAGCGTCAGCAACGGCGGCTGCGGAGTCACGCCGGTTTCTGCGAGCGAGAAGAACAGCAACAGGAACGTGAAGACGCGCTTGGACTGAAAATCGCCCTCGTCGATGCGATACCACGAATCGTGATAGCGTACGGCGACGAAGGCGTTGCGGGGCGGCTGCGGGCTGGCGCTCACGCGCACGAAGGGGCGGTCGCGCGGGTTCGGCGCGCTGGCGACCCGCGCCGGCGGCACCGTCCAGCCGCGCGCGATGTCGTCCTGCGGCACGTCGATGCCGGCGGCGACTTCCAGCAGGATTTCCAGCATCGAGCGCGACTGCACCGCGAGTTCGCTGGTGCTGCGCGGCACGGCGCCGAAGGCGATGGTGATTTCGTTCTCCTTGTCGGGCTGCAGGTTCAGCGTGCGTTCCACGAACATCAGGTCCCGCTTCGCCGCCGCCGACCGTTCGGCGGCAATGATCAGATGGCCGACCTCGTCGGCGCCGCGCTTTTCCAGCCGCAGGCTGACGGACCCGGAGAGTTGCAGCCGCCGCAGCGCGTCCAGCAGCGGATAGAACGCCGGGTCCGCCGGCCGCGTGAGCATGCCCACGACGGAGCGGTTGGCGATGCCGTTCAGCGTCCGCACCGTCAGCATCAGCACGAAATCCGCTGGATACCCGGCCTGCACCAGCTGGAAGATCGCGGCCGGCGGGATCGGCCGCAGCAGGCTTTTGGTGAACTTGTCGCCGGACAATGGGGTGTAGGTGATCGTCGGCCGGTCCAGGTAGGTCGCGTTGCCGCCGACGTTGGTGAGATTGTACGGCACGGCGGTGGTGCGGTCGGTGCTGATGCCCGTGCCCGCCGCAACCTGTCCCTGGAACGCATAGGCGCTGATGACCGATGACACGTCCATGAATGTCGGCGCATCGGCGTAGCGAAGGCGCACGATGTTGAGCAGCGTCTGCTGCTTCCACGAGTCCGCGACCGCCACGCTGTAGTCCACGCGGTCCCGTGGCACGGTGCCCGGGCCGATCGATGTGCAGCCGGCGGGGATGAGCAGCAGGGCGGCGGCAAGGCGCAGCGCCCGGGCCGCCTTCCGCCGCCGGCATGGTCCGGCGCCTGCGGCCGTCGGCGCGGCGGAGAAGGACGGGCGTTCCATTGCGGTACGGCTGCCGATGATGTGTCGGAATGTCCGTAGACCGCGCGGCGCCGGGATGGACTTGATGCAGCGCAAATGGCGCGACGGCGGCGAACACAAGCAGGGGATCGTGGCGTTCGCGCGTGATGTGCCGACGGCGGGGCGCTCCAACGGGGTCAGCCCCGATCTTTGCGCCGCGGCGGTGCGCGCGCCCCTTCCAAGCTTCGGAAGTCTCGTCGATCACGCGCGGATGGAGAGCGGCTTCGCCGTCAGCCGCCCGGTGCCCGGCAGCGAGCGTGGCCCGGATTGCAAACGCCGTAGGGCGGTTGCAACCCGCCAACGCAACGTCCAACGCAACGTCCGGCCACCAGAGGGCGTGTGATGAGCCACGGCGGCGGCAAGCCCGGACGGAAGGCGGCTATCGACGGTGCCGCGTGCGTCGGCTGGTTGCACCCGCCCTGCAAGGCGGCGGTGGTCCGGGCCATGCTCGCTCAGTCTCGGCGTGCGGTGCGGCGAAACACACTGACTGCGGACGTGGCCGTCGTGCCTTCTCCCCGCCAATCTGCACAGGCAACCACCATACGGCACTTCAGCACCCGATAGATGTTCCTGCCGTGCATGATCGCAGGGCGCTCGATTGTCAGGAACACGGTGCTGGCGACAAGCACAACGGTACTTGCGACGAATGGCCCTGCCAACAGGAAAATCCGTG
>JAJZVE010000866.1 GCA_021845835.1 Pseudomonadota bacterium
TGCTGCTCGACATCCGCGAATCGGGCGATGCCGGCACGCCGGTCGCCGCCGCGGCGCCGGAGAGCGAGGCGGGCCGCGCCTTCGCCGCCCTCGCCCAGCGCGTCTGGGCGAAGCTGCCGGCCGGGCGCGGCGCGGCGCCGCAGGGCGGGCCGCGGATCGTGGTGGAGTAGCCGGCCCGGCCCCTACTCCACCGCCTGCAGCCGCGGCGGGCGCGCGCCGGTGCGGGCGGGCGGCGTCACCAGCCGCTCGACCGTGGCGGCGAGTTCGCTCTGCCGGAACGGCTTGGGCAGCAGCGGCAGGTCGGCCATGGTGTTGCCGGCGAGGCTTGCGTAGCCGGTGGCGAGCAGGATCGGCAGCCCGGGACGCAGGGCGCGGATCTCGCGCGCCAGCTCCGCGCCGTTCATGATCGGCATGAGGTAATCGGTGATCACCAGGTCGGGCGCCGCCGCGCCGGTGCGCAGCAGTTCCAGCGCCTGCGCGCCGGAGCCGGCCTCGATCACCTGATGGCCCAGGTCGGCGAGCATGCCGACCGTCGCCGCCCGCACGATCGCCTCGTCGTCCACCAGCAGGATCGTCGCCGGCCGCGCGGCGATGGCGGGCGGCGGGGCGGCGCCGGCGCGGCGGTCGGCCTGCTCGTTCGCCACCGGCAGCCAGATCTCCGCCCGCGTGCCGACGCCCGGCGTGCTCGACAGGATCAGCCCGCCGCCGGACTGCGCGGCGAGCCCATGCACCATGCTCAGGCCGAGGCCGGTGCCCTTGCCGATGCCCTTGGTGGAGTAGAACGGCTCGACCGCACGCCGCAGCGTCGCCGCGTCCATGCCGATGCCGGTATCGGTGACCGACAGCCGCACATAGTCGCCGTGGCGCAGCCCGCTTTCCTGCCCTGGCCCGACATGCCGCCAGTCGGTCGCGATGGTCAGCGTGCCGCCGCCGGCCATCGCGTCGCGCGCGTTCACGGCCAGGTTGAGCAGCGCCAGTTCCAGCTGGCCGGGATCGACCCGCGCCGCCGGCAGGTCGTCCCCGGCGACGATGGTCAGCGTGATCTGCGGCCCGACGGAGCGGGCGATCAGTTCGGCCATGTCGCGCACCAGGTCGCCGACCGAAACGGCGCGCGGGTCCAGCACCTGCCGCCGCGCGAAGGCAAGCAGCCGCTGCACCAGCGTCTTGGCGCGCTCCGCCGCCTGCATGGCGGCGCTGATCAGCCGTTGCGAACGGTCGTCGTCGCCGAGGCGCCGGCGCAGCATGTCCAGGCTGCCGACGATCGGCGTCAGCAAATTGTTGAAGTCGTGCGCGACGCCGCCGGTGAGCTGGCCGATCGTCTCCAGCTTCTGCGCGTCGTGCAGCTTGGCCAGCATCGCCTCGCGCTCGGCCGTCGCCTGCACGATGCGCTGTTCCAGCGTCGCGTTCAGCGTCCGCAGCGCCTCCTCCGCCCGCCGCCGCTCGGCGCGTTCCGCCGCCTCCGCCAGCGCCCGGCGCACCACGCCCGGCAGGCGCTCCAGCCGCTGCTTGACGACATAGTCGGTGGCGCCGTGCTTGAGCGCATCGACCGCGACTTCCTCGCCCAGCGTGCCGGAGACGAACACGAACGGCAGCAGCGGCGCCGCCTCCCGCGCCAGCGCCAGCGCCGCCTCGCCGTCGAAACTGGGCAACTGGTGATCGGCGAGGATCAGGTGGTAGCCGCCGGCGGCCAGCGCCTGCGCGAACGCCTCGCGCGTCCAGACGCGATCCACCTGGCAGGACAGGCCATCGGCGCGCAGGAACTCGGCGACCAGATCGCCGTCGATCGCATTGTCCTCCAGATGCAGCACGCGGACGGAGGACAGGATCACGCGGCCGGCGTCCCGTTGAGGCCCGGCGGAGGCGGTTCGTTGAGCACGGCCCAGAACATGCCGAGTTCCTGGATGGCGCGGAAGAACTGTTCGAAGCCGACCGGCTTCACAACAAAGGCATTGACGCCGAGACTGTAGCTGCGGACCACGTCGCGCTCCTCGCGCGAGGAGGTCAACATGACGACAGGAGTATGACGCAGAATCGGATCGTTCTTGATCTGCTCGAGAACTTCCAGCCCGTCCACTTTCGGCAGCTTGAGATCGAGCAGCACCACCGCCGGATCGCCGGTGTTGCGGCTGGCATAGGTGCCCCGGCTGCGCAGGTAATCCAGCGCCTCGGCGCCGTCGCGCGCCACGATCACGGCGTTGGCGAGCTGGCATTGTTCCAGCGCCGCAAGCGTGAGTTCGACGTCCTTCGGACTGTCCTCCACCAGGAGGATCGGCTTGAGTTCAGCCATCTTGAGCTGTCCCTGTTCTCGGCAGAGAAAAGAAAAAGGTCGCGCCTTTGCCGACGCGCCCCTCTGCCCAGACGCGCCCGCCATGCCGTTCGACGATTCGCTTCACGTTGGCGAGGCCGATGCCGGTTCCGGCGAACTCCTCCACCCGATGGAGGCGCTGGAACACGCCGAACAGCTTGCCGACATACGCCATGTCGAATCCGGCGCCGTTGTCGCGCACGGAATAGACATATTCCGTCTCGTTCGCCGTACACGCAACCTCGATTTCCGCCGGCTCCCGCGCGCTCGAAAACTTGATCGCGTTGTCCAGCAGGTTCTGCACCACCAGCCGCAGCATGATCGGGTCGGCCCGCGTCGGCGGCAGGTCGGCGACACGCCAGATCACGCGATGCGCGCCGTCGTCGATCGTCAGGCGCGCGCGCACCTCCGCAACCAGCGCGTTCATGTCGATCGGCATCGGCGTCAGCGTCGCGCGGCCCATCTGCGAGAAATTCAGCAGACTGTCCACCAGCGTGCCGGCCGACAGCGCGGATTCGACGATGGTGTCGATATAGCGGTTGCCGCGCTCGGTCAGCCGGTCGCCCTCGAAGCGCTTGAGCAGTTGCGCATAGCCGACGATGTGGCGGAACGGCGCGCGCAGGTCGTGGCTGACGGAATAGGAAAACGCCTCCAGCTCCTTGTTGATGCTGGCCAGCCGTTCC
>JAJZVE010000867.1 GCA_021845835.1 Pseudomonadota bacterium
CCCTATTGCGCGGCGACGGACATGAAGCGGTCGCGGTTTGGCAGCCCGACATCGCCGCGGCGGCGCACCGCTTCGACATTCCCGAAGCATGGATTGCCGCCGTGATGCGCGCGGAGAGCGGCGGCCAGGCGACCATGGACGGCGAGCCAATCCGCTCACCAGCCGGCGCGATGGGCCTGATGCAGGTGATGCCGCAGACCTACGCCGCGCTGCGTGCCCGCTACGGGCTGGGCGCCGATCCCCGTTCGCCGCGCGACAACATCCTCGCCGGCGCAGCATATCTGCGCGAGCTGCTGGACCGCTACGGTGTGCCCTGGTTCCTCGCTGCCTACAACGCCGGGCCGGCGCGGCTCGATGCGTTCCTGCACACGGGCCGCGCGCTGCCGGCCGAGACACAGCGCTACCTCGCCGTGCTCGCGCCGCAAATCGGCGGCACGTCGGGGGCGTTGCAGGCGGCGGCCGCGACGACGGTATCCAGCCGGGGGTCTGCTCCGGAGCCGCCGGTCCCTGGCCCGAGCGACGGCATCAGTGCTGGCCTCTTCGCGACCGTTGTCGTGCATCCCGAGGCCTCTCCGGCGCGCACGGTCCCGCCGATCGTGAGACCGATCCAGGCGCCGATGTCTGCGCCGACGGAGGTCACGGGCGGTTTGGCTGCGGTCGAACTTGAGCCGCAATCGGTCTCCGGTTCTGCCCTCGATGTGCGCGGAAATGGCGCGCTGTTCGTCGCCCTCCAATGACGCGGGCGCACCGCGGATGAGTTGGTGACGGCTTCCGTCGACGCCATGGCGTTGCGTGATGTCCGGCTGTCGAACGGCGCGTTCGCTGCACAAATTCCGCAGCAGGTCGCACCGTCGATTTGCGTGGCGGTGTCGATCCATCCGACTATTGTGGCCCGTCGTGCGAGATCGCAGAGCGTCGTGTTGCTCGCGTCGATTTCCGTGGATCTGCGCTTCGGAAAAGACGACCGGAGAGAGGCCAAAGTTCCGATTAGGAAGGACGGCAAGATAAAGGCCTGCGGCACCACTGCGCGCGATCGGTCGCGATTTCAGTGTCTGCACATTGGGTTGTCGACCGCGGCGACCGTGCCGCGGCTTCGTAACGAGGCGCGGCAGCCCCGCGTCAGGTCCGCCTCCATCGGCGCATTTTCGCAGTGCCACCAGGGCTCCCTCGCGAGTGGCAGGTTTGCCGTCAGTTTCGGAGCATGGCTCGCCCCGACGATGACCCGCGCCTTCGTCCACGCCTCGGCCGCACGCGCAGCCGGGACCATCGACAGGTGCTGGCCGCGACGCAGATCAAGCGCGCGATCTCGCGGGCAGGTGCGCTGGCCCGGGCGACCGGCGAGCCACCGCCTACCGGCGCACGGCGTGTTGCCGCCCTACCGGCAAAGCGTGGCAGGGGCGCGGCCTTCGTTCGCCAGCGAGCGGCCTCGCCGCGGGGCTGGTCGCAGGCGCGGCCCGGAGCGCGCCGCGTCGTGGTACACGCCCGCCATGTCCTGATGCGCCTACGGACCGGCGCTGCTCCTGGCAGCCGCCCCCGGTGCCGTGGCGAGGATCGCCGCTACCTTGCTGCGGGTCGCAGCGGGATCGGGCTGACCGCGCGCAACCGGCGTCCGCTTTCGGCCACGCCCCGATGCGGTGATACCGTCCCGGTCGGCGTCGGGGGCGCGGTCTCTGCTCTCCGGCCGGAGGCCGAATGCATCGCCTCAGCCTCGCGCCGGTCGGACGTGCAGTACATCTTCGGCCTGGAGCCGCCGCTCCAACCCGCGTACGGCGAGGGCGCGAGTCAGCCTTGAGAGATCAGGCGCCGCTTCGCTTCGTATTCGGCCTGGTCGATCTCGCCGCGAGCGAAGCGCTCATTGAGGATGTCCATCGCCGTCCGACCCGGCGGTGCATGGTGCGATGGCGCTTGCCAAGGGCCGCCGAGCCACCGCACCGCGAGCATGACGGCCGTGATGACCACGGCGAGCATGAGGATCATGAACAGTGGTCCAAAGATCATGCCGTACCACCCCCAACCCCACATCATTTGCGGACCATAGCCATAGGGTCCGCCCGGCGTCTGGGCCCAGGCGATAGCGGGGGCCGACGCGACAGTGGCACTCATGATGGCGGCCCACCGACGGGAAGGTTTCATCCTGGCATCTCCGTTTCCACTGCAGCGTTCCGAGACGCCACTCAGCCCCGAACCTCGAGGCGCCGCATTGATCGCTCAACCACGCGGGCGCGCGACCAGCGTCACCTTGCCGCTCGCAGCGAGCCGCCCGATCACATAGCGCGCACTGTCTTCGTCGATCCCGAGCATCGTCGCCAACGCCGCCGCGTCCTTCTCGCCCTCGGACACGGCCGCCTCGGCCTTGCCCTCCAGGTCCTTCAGCCATGCACCGAACGCCTGCTGCAGCTCGGGCGTGGCGGCCCGCGCGCGCGCCAGTTCCAGCATCTCCGGATCGAGGTCGATCGCGACGATCCTCCGGGCGATCGCGGCCAGAGGCACGGTGAACAGCCCGTCGCCGCAGCACAGATCGACGGCGTCGGTCCCAGGCTGGATGCCGAGCTTGGCCAGCACCTCGCCGGGGCGTGGCCACAGCCCCTGCCACCATTCGGGATCGGGCATCGCCGTGGCCGGGAACAGCCCCGTGTTCATCGAACAACTCCCATGGTTTTGCTGCTACCCGCGATGGCAAGTAAGATCATTGACGCAGATCAAGGCGTGGCGGTGGGAGGAGCGCGGCATGGCGGAGGCAGGTGCCGACGGTTCGGTCGCAACGGCGGCGGAGAGCATCCGGCTCCTGGTGGGCATCCCTCACTCTGTCGAATGACGATGGAGCCATGGGTGCCCGATCTACGGCGACGGGCAGGACAGATTGCCGTGCTTCCCGTCGCCATCGCGATCCTTGCCAGGTATCGCTCGTCGCGCGATGAGGCACCCACGGCGGCTGCACCTGGCTTACGCGAAGATCAGCACCGTGGCGCCCCACGCCACGAGCCC
>JAJZVE010000868.1 GCA_021845835.1 Pseudomonadota bacterium
GCGCCACCAGCTTCACGCACACCGACGCATCCGGGTTGATCTGCTTGAGATCGTAGATGAGCTGCGCCAGATCCTCGATCGAGTAGATGTCGTGATGCGGCGGCGGGCTGATCAGCGCAATCCCCGGCGTCGAATGCCGCAGCTTTGCGATGAGAGAAGAAACCTTGAAGCCGGGCAACTGCCCGCCCTCGCCCGGCTTGGCGCCCTGCGCCACCTTGATCTCGATCTCGCGGCAGTCGTTCAGGTACTGCGCGGTGACGCCGAAACGGCCCGACGCGATCTGCTTGATCGCGGAGGACGCATTGTCGCCGTTGGCGCGCGGCTTCGCCCGCGCCGGGTCCTCGCCGCCCTCGCCGGAATCGCTGCGCGCGCCGATGCGGTTCATCGCGATCGACAGCGTTTCGTGCGCCTCGGGCGACAGCGCGCCGAGCGAGATGCCCGGCGCCACCAGCCGCTTGCGGATTTCGGTGATGCTCTCGACCTCATCGACCGGGATCGCGCGGCGGCCGTCCATGCGGAAGTCCAGCAGGTCGCGCAGCGCGATCGGCGGCAGTTTCCGAACTGCCTCGCTGTAGCGGCGGAACGTCTGGTAGCTGTCGGACGCCACCGCTTCCTGCAGCAGATGGATCAGCCCGCCGTCGAAGGCGTGCGCCTCGCCCCGCCGGCGCATCTTGTAGAGGCCGCCGACCGGCAGCGCCACATTCTCCATGTCCCAGGCGGCGTGGTGCATCTCCAGCACCTTGCGCGCGACGCCCGGCAGACCGAGGCCGGAAAGGCGCGACTGCATGCCGGGGAAGAATTCCGCGACCAGCGAGCGCGACAGCCCGACCGCCTCGAAATTGTAGCCGCCGCGATAGGACGAGATCACCGAGATGCCCATCTTGGACATGATCTTCAGCAATCCCTTGTCCACCGCCTTCTTGTAGCGGCCGACCGCGGCCTTCAGCGTGATGTCGCCGAACAGGCCGCGCCGGTGCCGGTCGGCAATGCCCTCCTGCGCCAGATAGGCGTTCACCGTGGTGGCGCCGACGCCAATCAGCACGCCGAAATAATGCACGTCCATGCACTCGGCGCTGCGCACGTTGAGGCTGGTAAAGGTACGCAGCGACGAGCGCACCAGATGCGTATGCACGGCGCCGGTGGCCAGGATCATCGGGATCGCCGCACGCTCCGGTCCCATGTCCTCGTCGGTCAGGATGACATGCGTGCAGCCGGCGCGCACGCCTTCCTCCGCCTCGCGCCGGATGCGCTCGATCGCGGCGCGCAGCCCGGCCTCGCGCTCATGCGCGGGGAACGTGCAATCGACGACGATGGCAGCCGCGCCCATCGTCGCGCGCATCGCCGCGAACTCGGCGTTGGACAGCACGGGACTGTCGAGCTGCAGCAGCTCGCACTGGCTCGCGTCCTCGTCCATGACGTTGCCGAGGTTGCCGAGCCGCGTCTTCAGCGTCATCACGCGGGTTTCGCGCAGGCTGTCGATCGGCGGGTTGGTCACCTGGCTGAAGGTCTGGCGGAAATAATGGTGCAGGCCGCGATACTTCTCGCTCAGCACGGCCAGCGGCGTGTCGTCGCCCATGCTGCCGACGGGTTCCTGCTGATCCTCCACCATCGGATGGAGGATCATCTCCAGTTCCTCCAGCGTGGTGCCGACGGCGAGCTGGCGGCGGCGCAGCGCCTCGCCCTCGAACAGCACCGGCTCGGTCGCGTCGGCCCTGACGATATGGTCGATGACGCGAATGCGCTTCGCCCATTCGCCGAACGGCTGGCGCGCCGCCAGCACGTCCTTCAGCTCCTCGTCGGCATAGAACCGCGCCTCGTCGAGATCGACGGCAATGGTCTGGCCGGGACCGACGCGGCCCTTGGCGACGATCACGCTTTCGTCCAGCTTCACCATGCCGGTCTCGGAACCGACGATCAGCATCTGGTTGCTGGCGATGGTATAGCGCAGCGGACGCAGCCCGTTGCGATCCAGCCCCGCGATCACCCAGCGCCCGTCGGTCGCGGCGATCGCCGCCGGCCCGTCCCACGGTTCCATCACCGCGTTGCAGTACAGGAACATGTCGCGATGCGCCTGCGGCATGGTCGCGTCCTGGCCGATCGAGGCCGGGATCATCAGCGCCTTCGCGGTCGGCGCGTCGCGGCCGGCGCGCACCAGCACCTCGAACACGTTGTCCAGCGTCGCGGTGTCCGATCCGCCGGCCTGGATCACCGGCTTGATGTCGTCCATGAACGCATCGAGATCCGGCGAGGAGAGCCGCGTCTCGTGGCTCTTCATCCAGTTGATGTTGCCGGTGACGGTGTTGATCTCGCCGTTATGCGCCAGCATGCGGAACGGCTGCGCCAGCCGCCAGGTCGGGAACGTGTTGGTCGAATAGCGCTGGTGGTAGATCGCGAAGCGGCTGACGAAGCGTTCGTCCAGCAGGTCGGGATAGAATTCCGCCAGGCTCTCGGCCAGGAACATGCCCTTGTAGATGATCGAGCGGCACGACAGCGAGCACAGATAGAGCTCGGGAATCTGCGCCGCGATCGCCTGCTTCTCGATGCGCCGGCGGATCACGTAGAGGTCGCGCTCGAAGCCGGCGCGGTCGCTGCCCTTGGCGTTCCAGATCATGATCTGCTCGATCTCGGGCCGCGTGGCATTGGCCTTGTCGCCGATGCACTCGACGTTGATCGGCACCTGCCGCCAGCCGTAGATCTGGTAGCCGAAGGCGAGGATTTCGCTCTCCACGATCTGCCGGCAGCGTTCCTGCGCGCCCAGATCGGTCTTGGGCAGGAACACCTGGCCGACGCCGATCGCGCCCGGCTGCACGCGGTGGCCGCCGCGCTCGATGGCCTCGGCGAAGAAGTCCTGCGGGATCTCGATATGGATGCCGGCGCCGTCGCCGGTCTTGCCGTCGGCATCGACGGCGCCGCGGTGCCACACCGCGCGCAGTGCGTCGATGCCGGCCTGCACCACGTCGCGGCGCTTCTTGCCGTCCAGCGCG
>JAJZVE010000869.1 GCA_021845835.1 Pseudomonadota bacterium
TCAGCGGCCGCGACGGCCCGGCCGAGGGCAGCAGCCAGACCATCAGCCCGATCAGCCAGCCCGCCGAGCCGCCGCGGATCAGCGTCACCCAGAACGGCGCCGCCATCATGTCATGCGCCATGTCCGCCATGGCGGCGCGCGCGCCGTCGCTGAAGATGCCCGGCTGCGCGGCGATGGCGCCGAACGCCCAGGTGCCGACCAGGTTGGCCGCCAGCACGATCGCCCAGACCCTGAGCGTGGCGCGCAGCGTCGGCAGGTCGCGGCGCGTCAGCGTCGGGATCAGCGCGGTCAGCGTCGTCTCGGTGAACAATTGCTGCCGGCCGAGGATGACGATCAGGAAGCCGACGCTGTAGCCGAAGCCCGCGATCAGGTGCGCCCAGGGCGCATGCGGCAGCATCGATTGCAGATAGGCCTGCGCCAGCATGGAAAACCCGATCGACAGGCCGGAGGCGAGCGCCGACCACGCCAGGCCGGAGAAGGAGCGGCGCAGCTCCACCTCGCCCTGTTCGCGGACGATCTCGTGGATGACGAGCGGGCCGAGCGGGGCGCGCGAGGCCGCCTGCCGCTGTTCGCGTTCGTCGAGATGGGGGGATTTCGCGCCGGCGTCGAGCGCGGCGTCGGGGGCTGCATCACTCATCGCGCCCGGCAACGCCCGACGCAGGCGAAGGGCGGCATCAGCGGCCGGTGAGCATGCGCCGCCGCCCGTTCGCGCGCGCCGGGAGGCGCCGCTATTTCTGCGCCATCTTCAGGCAGACCCCGGCCTCCTGCGCCGCCGGCTTGGCATGCGCCCGCTCGATGCGGCCGGCGCGCACCAGCGAAACCGTCTGCTGCCGGATCTGGTCCCGCAGCGGCACCCCCTGCGCCGGCGCATGGCGCACCGCGTCGAAGATCAGCTTCGCCGGCGCCGGCAGGCCGGACGCGCATTTCTCTGCCTCCGCCTGGCTGGACCGCGCCACGCCGGGCGCCAGGACTGCAAGCAAGGCCGCCGCAAGCACAAGATGCCTCATCGCTTTCTCCCTCCGCCTTCCCGGGGCGTCCGCGCGCCCCGCGCGATGCTAGACTCCGGGGCGGCGGAGGTGGGCGCGAATCCGCGTCAGTCCGGCGCCATCTGGCGGCGGCCAAGGTCGCTCAGCGCCTCCTGCCCGGCGCGGCCGGCGAAATCCGCCTCCAGGTCGTCGGCCGGAAAATCCGGCGGGTTGCGTCCGGCCAGGAACGCCGGCCATTGCCGCGCCAGATAGGCGCGGTTGCGCGGGCAGTCGGGGACGGCGCCGATATAGAGGATGTTGCTCGGCCGCGCGCCGTCATGCCGCGGCTCGACCGCGTGGATCAGGTCGGGGTGCCACCACACCGTATCGCCCGGCGCGACCGGCGGGATCGCGGTGAGGCCGCGCAGCAGGGGCGCGTGCCACTCGGGCGTGATCCAGAGCGCGTTGCCCGCCTCGGCGCCGCACAGCGACGCCTCCGCCACGTCGGGCTGCAGCGCGCGCAGCAGCACCCAGGCGATCGCCTGCGCCAGCGGCAACAGTTGCAGCGTGCCGTCGCCCGGTCCCTGTTCGGTCAGCGCCGTCCAGCCCTGCCAGGTGCGGAACACCGCGCAGGCATTGGCGTCCTCGCCCCCCGGCGCCGCGCGGCCGGCGGCGTCGAACGGCTCGAAGCGCAGCGGGTCGCCGGCGAAGGCGGCGCGATAGGGCGCGCGCTGCACCGGATCGAGCCAGCGCGCCCAGGTGCCGCCGTCGATATGCGGCCCGAGGCCGAGCGTGGCATCGCCCGGCGTGCGGCGGCGGATGCGGTCGGCGTAGCTGCATTCCTGGCCGGGGTCGAAGGCGTCGCCCACCCGCCACAGCCGGTTCAGCCACGCCCGCACCGCGGCCAGTCGCGGCGACTGCCGCGCCATGACCTGCGGGCGCGACCAGTAGACCGGGTAGATCTGCGGCGATCCCTCGCCCCAGCGGCCGGGGCGCCGCGCGCGGGTTTTGGCATCGGCGTCGTTGGCGGCGAGATAGGCGGCGATCTCGGCGTCCCAGTCGGCGGCCTGGGCGGCATCGAACACGCCGCGGATCACCACGCAGCCGCGGTGGCGGATCAGGTCGGGCAGGGTGGCGGGCGCGTTCCCCGCCGCGATGCGGCGCCACTCCACCTCCGGCACCGTGGGCGCGGCGTCGAGGGCGCGGGCCATCGCGTCATCGATGGCGGCGAAGGCGGCGCGCAGGTCGGGCAGGCGGCGCTTGAAGGCGGCGATTCGGTCCATGCCGGGCATCGGACCGCATCGAAGCCGCGCCGGCAAGCGTCATGCGACGCCGAGCGCCTTTGCCGCGGCGGCGGCGATGAAGGCGTGGCCGGTCGCGGTCGGGTGCAGGTGGTCGAAGAACAGGTAGCCGGCCTGCGCCTTGGGGTCCGTGGTGGCCAACTGGCCGCTGGAGGCGCTGGTGAAGTTGCCCGACCACAGCGGGGTGGTGACATTGGTCAGCCCGAACGCGGACGGATCGGCGATGGCGGCGTCGAGCAGCGCATAGGTGTTCAGCGTGGTGATATGCACGCCCGGATGCCCGATGCCGTAGGCGGCGAGGTTCAGTTGCAGCATCGCGTCGTACAGGCCGCTGACCAGGCTGCCCTGCGCCGATTCCGCCGCCCCGCCGGCGGTGACCTGCGGCGCCTTGCCGAGATCGGGGACATTGGCGACCAGGATATTGGTCGCACCGCGGTCGGCGAGGCCGGAGATGAAATTCATCTCGTTGCCCAGCGCGGCATTCACCGTCGCATAGTCGTTGTGCCCCGGCCCGAGCGCGTTCAGCAGGTCGTTGGAGCCGATCCAGACCGTATAGAGCGCGTTGGTCAGCGGGTGCGGGTCCTCCGCCTGGAACTGGGTGAGCTGGTAGTTCAGGTCGGAGGGGTTGGCGGTGTGGCCGGGGATGGTGCCGGTATAGGCGCCGCCATAGGCGAAGTCGTTGCCGCCGCCGAGGCTCGGCTTGGGGGGC
>JAJZVE010000870.1 GCA_021845835.1 Pseudomonadota bacterium
CAGGCGCGGCGCCCAGGCGACGCGCAGGCCCTCGCGCTCCGCCGCCTCCATCAGGTGCGCGAGCGTCGCGCCGGGCAGGTCCGGCTCCGTCACCACCAGCACGGCGGGCAGCGCCTGGTCCGCGCGCAGGCGGGCGAGCACCGCGGGCGCATCCTCGGCGCTGCCGAGGATCGGGCAGTTGTGGATGCGCCGCCCGGTCTGCGCGCGGCCGAGCGAGAGCAGGCCGGTGGCGCGATACGGCGCATCCCGGTCGCCGGCGAGCGCGCGCAGGAACAAATCCGCCCCCTCCCCCGCGCCGACCAGCAGCACCGGCAGCGCGCCGTCGGTGCCGCCGCTGCCTTCGTGCAGCAGGCGGTAGAACACGCGCGGGGCGGAGAGCAGCACCATCAGCGCCAGCGCCTGCACCACCGGCAGCGTCGGCGACGGCAGCCTGACATGCAGCAGTTGCAGCCCGAGCGCGAACAGCGCCGCGCCGGACAGGCTGGCCGCCCCCACGCCGAGCAGGTCGGAGGGACCGGAGAACCGCCAGTACTGCACCGTCAGCCGGAATGGCGTCCCGGCCAGCAGCAGCGCCGCCGCGCCCCAGGCCAGCCACCAGAGCGGGCGCACCGGATCGAGGCCGGGCGCCACCAGCCAGCGCGCGAGCATCACCGAGCCTGCGGCCAGCAGCCCGTCCAGCACCCCGTTCAGCACGATCCGCTGCGTCGAGCGTCGAGTCGCCATGCACGCCGCTATAGCCGTTCCGGGGGCTGGGCGCGACCCGGCGCGAGCGGCTAAGCAGGGCGCATGACCCTGCTTGCCTTCCTTCGCCATCTCGCCTTCGTCGGTGCCCTCGCGCTGGTTTCGGCGATGGTCGTGGCCGCGATGATTTCGGCGCGGGTGATGGACGTGCCGAACGCGCGCAGCTCCCATGCGCGGCCGACGCCGAAGGGCGGCGGGGTGGGCATCGTCGTCGCCTTCATGCTCGGCATCACGGTGCTGTACGGCTACGCCGATTTCTCCCGCATCGCCGACCCGTATTTCCGCGGCGTGATCCTGGCGGCGCTGGCGATCGCGGTGGTGGCGTTCCTGGATGACCTGAAGAACTGGCCGTTTTCGATCAAGCTCGCGGCGCAGGCGCTGGCGGCGCTGGCGGCGGCGGGGACCGGGCTGTACGTGCGGGTGCTGCACCTGCCCCATGTCGGGCCGGTCGATCTGGGCTGGGGCGGGTTCGTGCTGACGCTGGCCTGGATCCTGTTCGCCACCAACGCGATGAACTTCATCGACGGGCTGAACGGGCTGGCGGCCGGGACGGCGCTCGTCGCCTGCCTGTTCCTGGCCTGGATCGCCGCGCACCAGTCGGCGTGGTTCGTCTATTTCGCCGCCCTGCTGCTGGCCGCCGGTCTGGCCGGGTTCCTGCCGTTCAACTTCCCCCGCGCCCGCATCTTCATGGGCGATGTCGGCAGCCAGTTCTGCGGCTTCGTCCTCGCCGTGCTCGGCGTCGCGGCGGCGCGGTTCGAGCAGGTGGAACTGTCCTTCCTGCTGGTGCCGGCGCTGCTGTCCGGCGTGCTGTTCGACGTGGCGTTCACGCTGCTCCGCCGTGCGCTCGCCGGCGAGCGGCTGACCGAGGCGCATCGCGGGCACCTCTATCAGGTGGCGCAGCGCGCCGGCGTCGATGCGCGGCTGGTCGCGCTGCTGCACTGGGGGTTTGCCGCCATCGGCGGCGTCTGGTGCCTCGGCTTCGTCGCCGCGCCGTCACGCCTGAAGCCGGAGTTGCCGCTGTTGCTGCTGCTGCCGCAACTCGTCTGGCTGTTCTATGTCATCGCCCGCGCCCGGCGCGCCGGCATCGAGCGGTGGTGACGGCACGCCGGCCAGCGCCAGCGCGCCGGTCGCCAGCAGCACCACGATCACCGCCATCCCCGCCCGCTGGCTGGCAAAGGCCGCGGTCGCGGCGCCGAGGGCGGCCGGGCCGATGAAGCCGGTGATGCGGCCGGACAGCGCGAACAGGCCGAAATAGGCGGCCCGCGCCTCCGCCGGGGCCATGCGCGCGAGCAGGGAGCGGCTGGCGGCCTGCGCCGGGCCGACGAACAGGCCCAGTGCGTGGCCGAGCACCCAGAACACCGGGCGCGCATGGATCAGCAGCAGCGCGGTGCTCAGCGCCGCAAGGCAGATCAGCGACAGCATCACGACCGTCTTGGCGCCGACACGGTCCTCGATGAAGGCGAAGCCGAGCGCGCCCAGCCCGGCCGCGACGTTCAGGCCGATGCCGAACACCAGCACCTCGCGCGGCGACAGGCCGAACTGGCCGGCGGCGTAGATGCCGCCGAACGCGAACAGGGTGGTCAGCCCGTCCATGAACAGCAGCCGCGCCAGCAGGAAGCGCCGCAACGGACGCTGTGCCCAGGCGGCGCGCAGCACGGCGCGCAGCTCGGCCATGCCGGCCCGGAGCGCCACCGGCCAGGATGTCCGCCGGCGCCGCTCCGGCACGAACACCACGGCCGGCCAGGAGAACGCCACCAGCCACGCGCCGGCCAGCAACGCGGTTGCCCGCACCGGCCCGGCCGCCACGGCAGCGAGGCCGAACGGCGGCGGCTTCGGAAACAGCAGCAGGACGAGGCAGAGGCCAAGACAGAGCAGCCCGCCGGCATAGCCCGCGCCCCAGCCGAGCATGGACAGGCGCCCCAGATGCCGGGGCACGACGAGGTCGGGCAGCATGGCGTTGTAGAACACCGTCGCCACCTCGAATGCGACGGTCCCGAGGCCGACCAGCAGCAGGGCACGCGGCATGTCGGCGGCGCGCGGCTGCACGGTCCACAGCAGCAGGGTGCAGGCGGCCATCATTGCGGTGGCCGCGCCGAGAAACGGCCGGCGGCGTCCGCCGCGGTCCGCAAGCGCGCCCAGCGGCACCGACAGCAGCGCGATGGCCAGGCCCGCCGCCGCCTGCATCCACGCCCACAGCGCCGCGCCGCGCGCCGGGTCCGGCGCGACCGCCTGG
>JAJZVE010000871.1 GCA_021845835.1 Pseudomonadota bacterium
GGGCACGACCAGCATGGCCTTGCCGATCAGGCCGAGCCGCTTCTGCTCCATGATGGCGCCGGCGATGGCGTAGGATTTGCCGGCGCCGACCGAGTGGGCGATGTAGGTCGAGCCGGCTGCGACGATGCGCCAGATCACCCGCTTCTGGTGCTCATAGAGCCGGATGATGCCGCTGGCGCCGGGCAGGGTCAGGTGCCGCCCGTCGAAGCGGCGCGGCACCAGGTTGTTGAAGCGGTCGTTGTAGAGGCGCGCCAACCGGTCGGTGCGGTTGGGATCGGTCCAGACCCAGTCGCTGAACGCGGCCTTGATCCTGGCCAGCTTCTCCTTGGCGGCCTCGGTCGCCTCGCTGTTGAGGACGCGCCTCTCCACCCCGTCCTCGATGACGGTGTCGAAGATCTGCGGCGTGGCGCTGTTCAGCGCGTCATGCAGCAGCCAGCCGGCGTTGCGCCGCGCGGTGCCCCATTCGGAGGTGCCAGCGGCGGTCCAGGCGAACGGCGCGGTGTCCACAGACCAGGCGGCGATCTCGACGGTGTGCCGCACCGTCGTCGCGGTGCCCATCATCTCGGCCGCGAAGGCCTCGATGTCGGCGGCGGGAATCCACGGCGCACCGAGCCGCGCGGTGATGTCCGACGGCTGCAGGTCCTCGGGCTGCACCGGCCGCAGGGCGGCGACGTTGCGCGCATACTGCGGGTCGCGTTCCGCCGCCACCTCGGCGATCGCCAGCTTGGTGCGGACGGACCCCGACAGGTAGGCGTCGTCCGTCTCCCAGGCCTCCGTCTCCGGATTGCGGAACACGGCCCCGCCGAGCTGGGCGAGGGCGGTTTCGGGATCGCGGTCCAGCAGCTCGGCCAGATGGTCGACATCGACGCGGCCGGTCTCGTTGAGGGTGACGGCGAGCGCGTCGGCCGCGGTCGCGATCAGCGGCGGCGCCGGCGGCGCGATCACCCGCTCGCGGAAGATCGGCCCCATGCGCGCGAGGGCGCTTTCCAGGTCGTAGTCCTCGATGCTGGCGACCAGCCAGCAATCGGGGTCGTCGGCGAGCGGCGCCAGGTTGGGACGGCGATGCGTCTCGCGCTCCTCGCCGGTCTCGCGATCGGCGGTCACCGAGACGACGATGCGGTTGATCGGCCCGAAGCTGCGGACGAAGCTGCCGTAGGCGATGCGCAGCCGGACCTGCGCCTCGGCCCAGGGCTGGTCGGCGGCTTGGGCGCGCAGCACCTCGCGCACCGCGTTGCGGATCGGCAGCAGGGCGCGGATGATCCTTGCGTCGCGGGCCAGGATGCCGTCGGTGCCCTTGCCCGACTTGATCGCCACGGCGCGGGCTTCGCCGTCCACGACCTGCATCAGCCGGCTGTCCGGGCCGAGGAGGTAGGAACCTTCCTTGACCGTGGCGCCGTCGGCGGCGGTGCCGGCGCGCGCTGCGGTTTCCGCGTCACTGCCACCGGCAGTGGCGGACTCCGCCGACGCGATGAAGATGCCGGCGGGCAAGCGGTCGAGTGCCGCGGTCAGCAAGGTCTCAAGGGTCGTGCCGTCCTGGCGAGGGCGGCAGGTATAGGTCGGGGCCGCGCCGAAGATGCCGCGCCGCAGCGCGTGATCGCCCAGCACCATCTCCGGATGCTCGGTGAAGTAGCGGTTCACCTGGATGCCGGGCGAACCGGCCGCGTCTCCGTCATCATCGGCCGCCGCTGCAACCGGGGCGAGGTCGATCCAGGCCGCGCCCGCCGGGGAGTGGCCGGGTCCCCGGCGCTGAAACACCAGCACGTCGATCACCACGTCGGTGCCCGCGCTGGCGCGCAGGCTGCTTTCGGGCAGGCGCACCGCGCCCACCAGGTCGGCCATGCCGGCGATGTGCTCCCGTGCCGCGGTGCCGCCCTTGTCCATCGTGCCGGTGCTGGTGACGAACAGCGCGAGGCCGCCGGGGCGCAGCCGCGCGATCGAGCGGGCAATGAAGTAGTCATGAAGCCGCAGCCCGAGCGATCGGGTGGTGGGATCGGCCCGCACCACGCGGTCGGAGAACGGCGGGTTGCCGATCACGAGGTCGAAGCGTCCGGCCACGGTGCTGCGTGTGTAGTCCTCGCACCGCACCCGCGCCGCGGGATGCACGAGGCGCGCGATGCGGGCGGTGACCGGGTCGTATTCGATGCCGGTGAGCCGGCAGGCCTCGCGCAGCGGGGCCGGCAGCAGAGCGAAGAACAGGCCGGTGCCCATGCCGGGTTCCAGCACGCGGCCGCCGGCAAAACCCAGCCGTCCGGCGGCGCGCCAGAGCGCGCGGATGATCGTCTCCGGCGTGTAGTGGGCATACTGCGTCGCGCGCTGCAGGGCGGCGTATTCCTCCGCCGTGACGGCGGCTTCGAGCGCCGCGCCGAGGTCCTGCCAGCCGGAGCGGAACGCATCCTCGCCCGGGCGACGGAAGCAGGTCTGCGCCAGTTCTGTCGCGCCGAAGCCGACGAAGCGCAGCAGCCGCGCCTGCTCGTCGGGCGTTGGCGCGCGCCCTGACTGCTCAAGCGCCTTCGACAGGGTGATCGCGGCGATGTTGTCGCGCGCCCGCGCAGGCCAGCCCGGAGCAAGATCCCGATCGGCAGCGAGGTGAAAGTTGCTGCCGCGCGCGACCGGATCGGCCGGAAGCGCCAGCGTGTCGTCGTCCGCTTCGGTGTCGGCATCGTCGGCGGCGTACGGATCCGCGGCGATTGACGGCGTGTGATGGGTCCAGCTCGACAACGCAGTGTTGTCGAACAGGCTGAGAGTGAATTCGCTGGTGTCGGTCGGCATGGTGGTCTCCTCGTGGGTCAGTGGCGCCGGCAGCCGCACCGCCTCGGCCGCCTGGAAGCGGCCGGGCCGGATGGCTGAATGGGTTGATCGGCAAGGGCTGACCGGGGCCCGGTCAGCGGCGCGGCGCTATGCGGCTGCCGGCATCGGTTCCGGGGCGTCCGCCGCGTCGCCGTCGTCGGCGAGCGGCACGCTCTCGGGCGATC
>JAJZVE010000872.1 GCA_021845835.1 Pseudomonadota bacterium
CCTGCTTCAGCCTCCAGTACCAGCACTTCGCGTCCCGCCTGCGCCAGCGCCCGCGCCACCGCGGTGCCGACCACGCCCGCGCCGATGACCACGCACCCGATTTCGTCCATGCCGCACCCTGAAGCCTGCCATCCGGGCCAGCAAGCCCACGGGCCGAATGGCCGGCGCGCCGGAAAGTCGTGTCACCCGTCTGAATTGTGCTTTATCTGCGCCTCCCCACCTGATGCCGGCGTGGTCCCGCCCCGCCGTCCCTGCCGAGGTTGCCGATGCGCCCCCGCCTGACCCGAGCGGCTTTCATCCTCGCGCTGACCCTGCTGGCGACGCTGCCGGCGGCGGCCCAGTTCGGCGGCGGCCCGCCGGCGGTCGGCACCGCGACCGCGCGCCAGCAGCCGGTGGTGGAGACCAGCAGCTTCGTCGGCCGCATGCAGGCGATCGACAAGGTCGATCTGGTGTCCCGCGTCACCGCCTTCCTCGACGAAATCCATTTCACCGAGGGTGCCGAGGTACAGAAAGGCGACCTGCTCTATGTGCTGGAGCGCGGGCCGTTCGAGGCCGATGTCGCCGCCAGGCAGGCGACGGTGGCGCAGAACCAGGCGCTGCTGCGCAACGCCAACATCACGCTCGCGCGCGCGCAGGCGCTGCTCAGCACGCCGGCCGGGCAACGCTCGGCCTACGACGACGCGCAGGCGCAGGTGGCAAGCCTGGCGGCGCAGGTGCTCTCCGCCCAGGCGCAGCTGCGCGCCGCGCAGATCAACCTCGCCTATACCGAGATCCGCGCCCCCGTCGCCGGCAAGATCACGCGCACCAACGTGACGGTTGGTAACGTCGTCTCGCCGTCCTCCGGCCCGCTTGCCACCATCTACAGCCAGGACCCGATGTACGTGCTGTTCCCGGTTTCGGTGCGCGCGGCGCTCGACCTGCGCAACCGCTATACCGCGACGGGCGGGCTC
Source organism: Pseudomonadota bacterium (assembly GCA_021845835.1). Next base: position 951 of record JAJZVE010000872.1, read on the forward strand.
GGCGACGCGGTGGTGAAACTGAAACTATCGGACGGCCGGACCTACAGCCAGACCGGCCGGCTCGACTACATCGAGCCGACGGTCGCCGCCAGCACCGATACCGTGACCTTCCGCGCCCGCATGCCGAACCCGCTGCGCGCCGGCACCAGGGCGGGCGATCCCGGCAACCGCGAACTGATCGACGGCGAGTTCGTCACCGCGGTGCTTGAGAGCGTGGAGCCGGTGCTGGCGCTCGGCATCCCGCGCGCGGCGGTGCTGACCGACCAGCAGGGCAACTACGTCTATGTCGTCGGACCGGGCAACCATGCCGAGCAGCGCCGCATCCAGCTCGGCCAATCGACGCCGGGGACCGCGATCGTGCTGAGCGGTCTGGCGGATGGCGAGGCGGTGATCGTCGATGGGTTGCAGCGGGTGCGGCCGGGCATTCCGGTCAACCCCGCGCCGGCCGCGCCCGGCCCGCGCGGCGCCCCGGTCGGCACCGCACCGCCCGCCGCCGCGCCGGCTTCGACCGCCGCGGGCAAGACCGCGGGCTGAGCCGATGTTCTCCGCGATCTTCGTCGATCGGCCGCGGCTGGCGATCGTCATTGCCATCCTGATGACGCTGGCCGGGCTGATCGCGCTCACGCGCATCCCGGTGGCGCAGTTCCCGCCCATCGTGCCGCCGCAGGTGACGGTGACGACGCGCTTCCCCGGCGCCTCTGCCGCAGTGGTCGAGGCGACCATCGCGCAGCCGCTGGAGGCGGTGGTCAACGGCGTCGACCGCATGATCTACATGAAGTCGAACAGCGCCAACGACGGCAGCTATTCGCTCACGGTCAGCTTCGAGATCGGCACCGACCCTGATATCGACGTCGTCAACACCAACAACCGCGTGCAGACGGCGCTGTCCAAGCTGCCGCCGGAAGTGCAGCTGGAAGGCGTCACGGTCCAGAAGCGCAGCTCGGCGATCCTGGAGTTCCTGCAGTTCTACAGCGACAATGGCAAGCAGGATCCGCTGTTCATCAGCAACTACATCACCATCAACGTGCTTGACCGGCTGTCCCGCGTGCCGGGGGTGGGGCAGGCGTTCGTGTTCGGCGCGATGGACTATTCCATGCGCATCTGGTTCGACGCCGACCGGCTGAACAGCCTGAGCCTGATGCCGTCCGATATCATCGCCGCGATCCAGTCGCAGAACCAGCAGAACGCGATCGGGCGCGTCGGCGCGCGGCCGACCACGGACGCGACGCAGTTCCAGATCAACCTGCAGACGCAGGGCCGGCTGCTGACGCCGGAGCAGTTCGGCCGCATCATCGTGCGCGCCAACCCGGACGGCTCGGTGCTGCGCGTCTCCGACGTGGCGCGCGTCGAGCTTGGCGCGGCGACGATGGACACGCTGAGCCGGTTGAACGGCCAGCCCGCCGTCTCCATCGGCATCTATCTGGCGCCCGGCGCCAATGCGGTAAACACGTCGCGCCTGGTGTCGCGCACGCTGGACGAGCTGTCACACCGTTTCCCACCGGGGCTGAAGAAGATCGTCTTCTATGACAGCTCCACCTTCGTCTCCGACACCATCAACGAGGTGGTGCGTACGCTGGCCGAGGCGTTCGCGCTGGTGGTGCTGGTGGTGTTCCTGTTCCTCGGCAACCTGCGCGCCACCATCATCCCGACGGTCGCCGTGCCGGTGAGCCTGGTCGGCACCTTCGCCGTGCTGCTCGCACTCGGCTATTCCGCCAACACCGTGTCGCTGTTGGCACTCGTGCTCGCGGTCGGCATCGTCGTCGATGACGCGATCGTGGTGGTGGAGAATGTCGAGCGGGTGATGGAGGAGCATCACGAGCTGTCGCCGGCCGATGCGACCAAGCTCGCGATGCGGCAGATCACCGGGCCGATCGTCGCGATCTCGCTGGTGCTGCTGTCGGTGTTCGTACCGATCGGCTTCATCCCTGGCATCTCCGGCCAGTTGTTCCGCCAGTTCGCGGTGACGATCAGCGTCGCCATGACGATCTCGGCGATAAACGCACTGACGCTCTCGCCCGCGCT
>JAJZVE010000873.1 GCA_021845835.1 Pseudomonadota bacterium
ATGCCGCCGTGATCGCGGGATTCAGCCCGGCGCGCATCCTCGGGCGGCACATCATCCCGAACGCGATCGGACCGCTGGTCGTGCTGGTCACGCTCGACATCGGCAACGCGATCATCACCTTCGCCGGCCTGTCGTTCCTCGGCCTCGGCGTGGTGCCGCCGACGGCGGAATGGGGGTCGATGGTGGCAGAGGGGCGCGAACTGGTGCAGCAATGGTGGGTCGCCGCGTTCCCCGGCCTTGCCATCCTGACCGTGGTGCTCGGCTTCAACTTCCTCGGCGACGGCGTGCGCGACTGGCTCGATCCGAAGACGCGGGGACAATGAGCATGGACGGCGGCATCGCGACCCGCCAGCCCGCCGCCGATGCGCGGGAAGAGGCGGCGCGCCCGGTGCTGCAGGTGGACGGCCTCTGCGTTGAGTTCCCGACCGATGCCGGGCCGGTGCGCGCGGTGGACGGGGTGGACCTGACGGTGATGCCCGGCGAGACCGTCGGCATCGTCGGCGAATCCGGCTCCGGAAAAAGCGTCACCGCGCTCTCGGTGATGCGGCTGCTGGAGCCGCCGGGCCACATCGCGAGCGGCCGCATCCGCTTCCGCGGCCGCGACGTGCTGGCAATGTCGCCGCGCGAGCTGCGCACGATGCGCGGCGGCGACGTCGCGATGGTGTTCCAGGACCCGATGACCTCGCTGAACCCGGTGCTGCGCATCGCCCGCCAGCTCGGCGAGGCGATGGTGGTGCATGGGGTCAGGCCACGCGAGGCGGCAAAGCATACGGTCTCGCTGCTCGGCCGCATGGGCATCCAGGCGCCGGAGCGGGCGGCGGCCAGCTTCCCGCACCAGTTCTCCGGCGGCATGCGCCAGCGTGTGGTGCTGGCGATGGGCATGAGCAACGCGCCGGCGCTGCTGCTGGCGGACGAGCCGACGACCGCGCTCGACGTCACCATCCAGGCGCAGATCCTCGATCTGCTGCGGGCGATGAACAAGGAGTACGGCACGGCGATCGTGCTGATCAGCCACGACCTCGGCGTGATTGCCGGCATCTGCGCGCGCGTGGTGGTGATGTACGGCGGCGAGGTGGTGGAGGAGGGCAGCACCGAAAGCGTCCTGGCCGAGCCGCGCCACCCCTACACCTGGGCGCTGATGAACGCGGTGCCGCGGCTGGATGCGGCGGCCGGGCACAAGCGGCTCAACAGCATCGAGGGCATGCCGCCCGATCCGCTGGCGATGCCCGCCGGCTGCCGTTTCGCGCCGCGGTGCCCGTTCCGCCAGCCGGTCTGCGATCGTCATCCCGACCTGTTCGACCTCGGCGCCGGCCGGCGCACCCGCTGCTGGGTGGCCAGGGAGGGCACCCCGTTCGCCCGCCCGGCAGCGGCGGCGGCGCCTGCGGCCCCCGCCGCCGCCGCGGCGGCAGCGGACGCGCCGCCGCTGCTGCGGATCGAGCGGCTGGTGAAGCATTTCCCCCTGCCCTCCGGCCCGTTCGGCCCGAAACGGGTGGTGCATGCGGTCGATGGCATCGACCTCGACGTGCGGCGCGGCGAGGTGATCGGCGTGGTCGGCGAGTCCGGCTGCGGCAAATCCACCCTCGGCCGCACCGTGCTGCGCCTCACCCGCCCGGACAGCGGCCGCGTGGTGTTCGACGGCACCGACATCGCCGCGGCATCGGCCGGGGCGATCCGCGGCCTGCGGCGGCGCATGCAGATGGTGTTCCAGGACCCTTATGCCAGCCTGAACCCGCGCATGCGCATCGGCGACACGCTCGGCGAACCGCTGCGCGTGCATGGCGTCACCGAAGGCGGCGCGGCGACGCGGGCGCGCGTGGCGGAGCTGCTCGACCTGGTCGGCCTCGCGCCGCAGGCGGCGCAGCGCTACCCGCACGAATTCAGCGGCGGCCAGCGCCAGCGCGTCGCGATCGCCCGGGCGCTGGCGCTGCAGCCGGACTTCATCGTCGCCGATGAGCCGATCTCGGCGCTCGACGTGAACATCCAGGCGCAGATCATCAACCTGCTGCTGGACCTGCAGCAGCGGTTCGGCCTGACCTACCTGTTCATCGCGCACGACCTGGCGGTGGTGCGGCACATCTCCGACCGGGTGGCGGTGCTGCACCTGGGCAAGGTGGCGGAACTGGCGCCGACGCCGCAGTTGTTCGCCGCGCCGCTGCACCCATACACGCGCTACCTGCTCTCGGCGGTGCCGACGCCGGACGTGGCGGCGGAGCGCGGGCGGCAGCGGCTGGTGCTGCAAGGCGAGCCGGCCAGCACGATCTCGCCGCCCTCCGGCTGCCGTTTCCGCACCCGCTGCCCGCTGGCGCAGCGCATCTGCGCCGAACAGGAGCCGCTGCCGATCGAACATCGGCAAGGACACCGCGTCGCCTGCCACTTCCCCGGACGCATCTGACCGCCGCCCCCGCAGCGACGCGCTGGCCGCGGTCAGCCGGCTTTACCGCTGGCTGGGACTGAGCGGGCATTCGCGGGTAGGGTATATGGCGGGCCACGACCGACGATGATGAGCACTATGTCTACGCCATAGCCCTACTTTGAATCGCACGTCCTTCTGGTAGCGCCGATACGAAAAAGGGAGGAGGGGTCAGCCCTCCTCCCTCTTCGACCAACTTACCGGTGTTCGACGAGATGCCGGATAGTGTTTTCAGCCGCAGCCAAGGCGCTCTTGGCCAACGCCAAGGACTCGATTGCAGCAAGTGCCTGTGCCGCTTTCGGGTAAGGCCCGCGCGGCGGAAGGTCCGCCGCGCTTGCAGCGTGGACTTCCGCAAACCGCGCGCCCACCGCGATCTCGGCCACCCGGCCACCATTGACGCCGAACCACGCGGCGATGTCGTGCTGACGATCACCGCGACGCAGCATTCCCTTGATGAGCGCGGCGTCAGCCGCGCTCAGGGTGATGCCGCTTGGTTGTGCCCGCCGGCTCATGCCGCGGCCTTCACGGTGATGGAGTTCTTCTCGCCATCCGTCAGGTG
>JAJZVE010000874.1 GCA_021845835.1 Pseudomonadota bacterium
GACCTGCTGTTCCTGCTCGGGCTGGTCGCCGGCTTCGTCTGGGCGCTGCGGCGGCGCGTGGTGACGCTGCCGGCGGCCGGGTGGGCGTTCCTGGCGCTGGGCGGGGCGGTGTTCCTGGTGCTGCCGAACTGGGCGCAGGGCAGCTGGGGGGCGGCGGCGCGGCTGCCGACCGGCATGGCGTTCGTGCTGTGCGGCATGCTGCGCTGGGACCTGCCGACGAAGCGGGCGCAGCATGTCTTCCTCGCCGCGCTGGCCGCCCTGCTGCTGTTCCGCACCGCGACGGTGGAGGCGGCGTTCCTGCGCTATGACCGCGTGGCGCGCGCCGTGGCGGCGTCGCTGCCGCTGATCCCGCCGGGCAGCCGCATCCTGGTCGCGGCGGACTACAGCCACGACGACAACGCGCTGCGCGCCATCCGCGAACTGCCCTGCCTCGCCGTGATCGAGCGGGCGAGCCTCGTGTCGATCGAGTATTCCGACCCGTTCGGCCAGATCCTGGTGGTGAAGCCGCCCTATCGCGCCATGACCGGCGGCACCACCGACGACCCGGTGGCGCTGCCCGACCTGCTGCGGCCGCCGCCGCACGACATGAAGCCGCTGACGCTGCCCTACGACCCGAGCGGGCGGGTCTACTGGCGCGACTGGCCGCGGGACTACGACTATGTCTATCTGCTGAACCCGCAGGCGCCGACCAGTCCCGATCCGGCGCGGCTGCAGCTGCTCTATACCGGCGATCGCGTGCAGTTGTTCCGGGTGCGGCAGGGATGACGCGGCCGGGCGGATGGCATAGCATGGCGCCATGTCCCAGGCCTTGCGCCACACGCCGCCGCCGAGCCGGATGACCGTGGACGAGTTCCTTGTCTGGGACTCGGGCGACCGCTCCGGCCGGCGCTGGCAACTGGTGGACGGCGTGCCGGTGGCGATGGCGCCGGCCAGCGAGAATCACGGCGCGATCCAGGGCGAGCTGGCGCGGCTGATCGGCAACCATCTGATCGAGCACCGTCCCCGCTGCCGGGTCATCACCGAGCCGGGCGTGATCCCACGGCTGCACGCCGGCGAGAACTGGCGCATCCCCGATCTCGGCGTGACCTGCGCCCCCCCGCACCCCGGGATAGAGATCGCCGCGCCGGTGCTGCTGGTGGAGATCCTTTCGCCCAACAACTATGCCGAGACGCGCGCGAACGTATGGACCTACACCACGCTGCCGAGCGTGGCCGAAATCCTGGTGGTGAACGTCGCGCGGATCGAGGCGGAACTGCTGCGTCGCGGCGGCGACGGCGCGTGGCCGGAACAGCCGGCCATCCTGGGCAACGACGATGCGCTGATGCTCGACAGCATCGGCCTCGTCCTGCCGTTGCGCGCGGTCTATCGCACCACGTCGCTGCTGGGCTGACCCCTCGCCGCTTGCGCGCCGCGCGCCGGCACACGATCCTGCGGCGGCACGGAGGGGACAGACATGGACGAGGATTTCCGCAAGGCCGCGCTCGACTACCACCGGCTGCCGCGGCCGGGGAAGCTCTCGGTCGAGCCGACCAAGCGCATGGCGACGCAGCGCGACCTCGCGCTCGCCTACTCGCCCGGCGTCGCCGCTGCCTGCCTGGAGATCGCCGCCAGTCCCGACACCGCGCGCGACTATACCGCGCGCGGCAACCTCGTCGCCGTCATCTCCAACGGCACCGCCGTGCTGGGCCTGGGCAATATCGGCCCGCTCGCCGGCAAGCCGGTGATGGAGGGCAAGGCGGTCCTGTTCAAGAAATTCGCCGGCATCGACGTGTTCGACATCGAGGTGGCGGAACAGGACCCGGACCGGTTCTGCGACGTGGTGGCGGCGCTGGAGCCGACCTTCGGCGCGATCAACCTGGAGGACATCAAGGCGCCGGAATGCTTCGAGATCGAGGCGAAGCTGCGCGCGCGCATGGCGATCCCGGTGTTCCACGACGACCAGCACGGCACCGCCATCACCGTCGCCGCCGCGGTGCGCAACGGGCTGCTGCTGCAGGGCAAGCGGCTGGAGGACTGCCGGCTGGTCACCTCCGGCGCCGGCGCGGCGGCGATGGCCTGCGTCGATCTGCTGGTGGTGATGGGACTGAAGCCCGAGAACGTCACGCTGACCGACATCCAGGGCGTGGTGCATGACGGGCGGCCGGGCCTGGATGCCCGCATGAGCCGCTATGCGCGGCACACCGACGCGCGCACGCTCGATCAGGTGCTGGACGGCGCCGACATCTTCCTGGGCCTGTCGGCGCCGCGCGTGCTGAAGGCGGAATGGCTGCCGAAATTCGCCGACAAGCCGCTGATCCTGGCGCTGGCCAACCCGGAGCCGGAAATCCTGCCCGAGGCGGTGCGCATGGCGCGGCCGGATGCGATCGTGGCCACCGGTCGCAGCGACTACGCCAACCAGGTCAACAACGTCCTGTGTTTCCCGTTCATCTTCCGCGGCGCGCTGGATGTCGGCGCGCGCACCATCAACGAGGCGATGCAGCTCGCCGCCGCCGAGGCGATCGCGGAACTGGCGCGCATCGAAGTGAGCGACGTGGTCGCCGCCGCCTATGGCGGCGCGGAGCCGCGCTTCGGCCATGACTACATCATCCCGAAACCCTTCGATCCGCGCCTGATCCTGCATATCGCCCCCGCGGTCGCGCGCGCCGCGATGGCGAGCGGCGTCGCGACGCGGCCGATCGCGGATTTCGACGCCTACAAGCGCGAGCTGGAGCGCTTCGTGTTCCGCTCCGGCCAGTTGATGCGGCCGGTGTTCGAGGCGGCGCGGGCGGCGCCGGTGCGCATCGTCTATGCCGAGGGCGAGGACGAGCGCGTGCTGCGCGCGGTGCAGTCGGCGCTGGACGAGGGTCTGGTGCGGCCGATCCTGCTCGGCCGGCGCGAGGTGATCACGACGCGGGTGCGCAACCTCGGCCTGCGCATGGACCTGCGCGAGAGCGTCCGGGTGATCGATCCGGCGACGGACGAGGATG
>JAJZVE010000875.1 GCA_021845835.1 Pseudomonadota bacterium
CCGCGCCGGATGGCGAACCACGTATCCGTCCTGCCCCAGAACGGATCTTCCGCCACCAGGGCGGCGCGCGTCAGCGTCTCGCCGGCATGGATGTGGCGCCCGGCGTGCAGCACATGGCTGCGCGCGCCCGGCAGCAGCGCGTTCAGCGCCTTGCCGACGGCATAGACGCCGTTGGTCTGCCTGGCGGCGAGCAGGTCCTCGCCCAGCGCCGCGAACGCCGCGTCATTCGGCACGCCGTCGCCCGGCGAGGCCCGCAGCGCGCGCGCCGTGCGCGGCAGCGCGTCGGCCATGGTCGGATCATACACGGCGCGCCCGAGCAAGGCCGCGATCGGCAGGCAGAAGCTCAGCAACAGCAGCAGCAGCAGCGGCGCGACCAGCAGCAGCGCCCACAGCCGCTGCGTCCGCGTCGCGCGCCGCACCGCCGCCGCCAGCGAAGACGCGGGCGCGGCCGCCAGGGCCGCGCCCGTCACGTCACTTCGCGAGCCAGGCATTGAAACGCTTGGTCAGGTCCTCGCCGTGGTCGCCCCAGAACTCCACGTCGGCGACCAGCACCTTCTTCATGTGCTCCGGCGCGGTCGGCAGCTTCGCCAGCGTCGCCGCCGGCACGAACTTCGCCGCCGCCGTCACCACCGGGCCGTAGGGAATGAACTCGCCCAGCCGGCCGTTGACCTGCGGCTGCGAGATATAGGCCAGGTATTTGTAGGCGAGATCGGGATGCGGCGCGTCCTTGGGGATCGAGACCATGTCGTATTCGATGATCTGGTTGTCCCACGCGATCCTGAACGGCTTGTGGTCTTGGTCGATCGGGTTCTGGATGCGGCCGTTCCAGGCGGTGGTCATCACCACCTCGTGCGAGGCGAGCAACTGCGGCGGCTGCGCGCCGGCTTCCCACCAGACGATGTCCTTCTTGATCGTGTCCAGCTTGCGGAACGCCCGATCCACGCCGGCCGGTGTCGCGAGCACCTTGTACACCTGGTCGATCGGCACGCCGTCGGCCATCAGCGCCCATTCCAGGTTGCCCTGCGGCACCTTGCGCATCGCCCGCTTGCCCGGCCAGCGCTTGGTGTCGAACAGCGCCAGCACCGAGGTCGGGCCGTCCTTCAGCACGGTGCTGTCATAGCCCAGCACGTCGCCGTACACGTCCAGCCCGACGCCGCAATCCAGCGCCGCGCCGGGCAGGAACTCCGAGCGCTTGGCGATCTTGTTGTAGTCCAGCCGCTGCAGGATGCCGGAATCGCAGCCCTTCAGCACGGTCGCCGTCTCCACCGTGACGAGGTCGATGGTGACGTTGTGCGCCTGCTCCATCGCCTGCACGCGCGCGACGCCGTCCGGCGTTTCCTCCTCGTTGAAGGTGATGTGCATCTTCTTGGCGAAGGGCGTGTACCACGCCTGCCGCTGCGCGGTCTGCCAGGCGCCGCCGGCCGAACTGATCAACAGGTCCGCCGCGCTGGCCCCCGAGGTCGTCGCCAGCAGCGCCGCCAGCGCAATCGCCGCGCCTGTGGCCGTGATCGTTTTCATTTGCTCCTCCCTGCGTTGTTGCCGCCTCAGCTCACTCCGGCATGGTCCCGCCATCGGCGGGGAACGCCAGACACGCCGCCTCCGTCCAGCACAGCGACACCGTCTCGCCGGCGGCGACGCCGGCGGTCGTGGACACTTTCACCGACAGCGTCGCGCCATTCTCCGCCTCCGCCAGCAGGCGCAGATGGTCGCCGTGATAGATCCGGCTCTGCACCCGCGCGCGGCAGGAATTCTCCGCCGGCGCGCCGTCGCCGGCAAGCCGGATCGCCTCCGGCCGCACCGCCACGATCACCGCCGCGCCGGGCACCAGGGCCTGCACCGGCGTCGCGCGCACGCGCATCCCGCCCGCCAGCGCAACTTCCACCGCCGTCGCATCGACCGCCGCCGCGGTGCCGCTCAGCATGTTGTTCTCGCCGATGAAGCCGGCGACGAACGGGTCCTGCGGCGCGCGATACAGCGCGTCGGGCGTGCCGTGCTGCACCACGCGGCCGTCGTGGAACACCGCCACGCGGTCGGACATGGTCAGCGCCTCGCTCTGGTCGTGGGTCACGAACACCACGGTCAGCCCGAGCCGTTCCTGCAACTGCTTGATCTCGATCTGCATCTGCTCGCGCAGCTTCTTGTCGAGCGCGCCGAGCGGCTCGTCCATCAGCACGAGGCTGGGCTGGAACACCAGCGCGCGCGCCAGCGCGATGCGCTGCTGCTGGCCGCCGGACAGTTGCGCCGGCCGCCGCGCGCCGAAACTTTCCAGCCGCACGCCGGCGAGCGCCCGCTGCACCCGCTCCGCCGCCTCCGCCCGGCCGACGCCGCGCACGCTGAGCGGGAAGGCGACGTTCTCGGCGACCGTCATGTGCGGGAACAGCGCGTAGTTCTGGAACACCATGCCGATGTTGCGCTGATAGGGCGGCAGCCGGTCCACCGGACGACCGGACAACGTGATGCTGCCGCGCGTCGGCCGCTCGAATCCGGCCAGCATGTTCAGCGTCGTGGTCTTGCCCGATCCCGACGGGCCGAGCAGCGTGAGGAATTCGCCGCGCCTCACGTCCAGCGTGAGGTCGCGCACCGCGAGCGTGTGGCCGTCATAGCTCTTCTCGACGCCGATGAAGCGCACCAGCGCCTCGCCGGCCGCATCGTTCCCATCCACCGCGATGACGTCTCCTCCGCCGGATCAGCTTGCCGGCTCGTTATGGTGGTTGCAACATCCTTTCCGGAACTGGATGCTGCGACAAGCCGCAGCCCGCGGCAAGCCCGGGGAGCGCCCATGAAGCACACGCCGTATTGGTGGGAGGATGCGCCGCTGGTCGCGCCGTCGCCAACCGCGCCGCCGTCCCGCGCCGACGTGGCCGTGATCGGCGCCGGCTACACCGGCCTTTCCGCCGCGCTGACGCTCGCGCGCGCCGGCCGCTCCGTCGTGGTGCTGGACGCCGGCGGGCAGGGCGCGGGCG
>JAJZVE010000876.1 GCA_021845835.1 Pseudomonadota bacterium
GTTCGCGCTGACCGAAGGCCGCGCCAAGATCGAGACCGACGTGCGGAAAGGGGTGCAGTACATCCTCGACCAGTACGGCACCGGCGTCGAGATCACGCAGGTGCAGTTGCAGAAGGTCGATCCGCCCGCCGCGGTGATCGACAGTTTCCGCGACGTGCAGCGCGCCAACACCGATGCCGACCGCATGCGCAACGAGGCCGAGGCCTATCGCAACGACATCGTGCCGCGCGCGCGCGGCGATGCCGCCCGCATCGTCGCCGAGGCCGACGCGCAGCGGCAGGCGGCGATCGCCGAGGCGTCGGGCCAGGCGCAACGCTTCCTGTCGGTGCTGAAAGCCTATGACGCCGCCAAGGACGTCACGCTGAGCCGGCTTTATATCGAGACGATGCAGGACATCCTGACGCATACGCCGACGCTGATCGTGGATCAGAAGCTGCAGGGCGTGGTGCCGTATCTGCCGCTCGACCGCATCGGCCGGATGGAGTCGCCGCCGCCGCCACCGGCCGCGCCGAAGCCGGCGCAGGGGGCGACGCCATGAGCCGCACGCCGGTCATCGCGCTTGCCGCCGCCGCCGTGGTGCTGCTGCTTGCCTTCTCGTCGCTGTTCACCGTGACGCAGACCGAGCAGGCGCTGGTCACCCAGCTCGGCCAGCCGGTGCGCGTGATCGAGACGCCGGGCCTGCACGTCAAGCTGCCGCTGGTGCAGACCGTGATCTATTTCGACCATCGCCTGCTCGACTACGAAGTGCCGCCCGAGGAGGTGATCCTGGGCGACCAGCGGCGGCTGATCGTGGACAGTTTCACGCGGTTCCGCATCGTCGATCCGCTGCGCTACTATCAGGCGGTCGGCGTCGGCGAGGAGGGCATCCGCGCCCGCCTCAACTCCGTCGTGTCGTCCTCGCTGCGGCGCGTGCTCGGCAACGAGCAGCTGCTGAACGTGCTGTCCTCGCAGCGCGGGCGCATCATGAGCCTGATCCGCGACCAGTCGAACGCCGAGATGCACAATTTCGGCGTCACCGTCGAGGACGTGCGCATCCGCCGCGCCGACCTGCCGGAGGAGAACACGCAGGCGGTGCTGGCGCGCATGCAGTCCGAGCGCCAGCGCGTCGCCAAGCAGGCGCGCGCCGAGGGCGCCGAGGCGGCGGCGAAGATCAAGGCCAATGCCGAGCGCGAGCGCACGGTGCTGCTGGCGGAAGCCAAGGCGACCGCCGACCGGCTGCGCGGCGAGGGCGAGGCGAAGTCGATCGCGACCTATGCCGCCGCGGTGCAGCGCGATCCCGGCTTCTATCGCACATGGCGGACGCTGCTGGCCTATCGCGACGCCTTCGCCGCCGGCACCTCACGACTTGTGTTGACGCCGGGTGACGCGTTCCTGAAACTGCTCAACCGGGAGCCGCGTCCGGGCGACGTACCGGCCGCGCCGGCGACGGCAGGGACGCCATGATCTCACGCTCCCGTGCGTTGCGCGGCGCAACGCAGTCTCATCGCCGCTGGCACTTTCCGCTTTTCCTGAGGGACCGACCCCGATGCGTTGCGTGACTCTTCGCTCCGTTCGTGCCGCCTCGCTGGCGCTGGCGACCGCGCTGGCGGTTCCCGCGATGCCCGGCGTCGTCGCGCCGGCCTATGCCCGTCCGGCGCCGGACAGCTTCGCCGACCTGGCGGCAAAACTGCTGCCCGCGGTGGTCAACATCTCCTCCAGCACCACGGTGACCGCGCAGAACAGCCCCGGCTTCGGCCCGGAACTGCCGCAGTTCCCGCCCGGCTCGCCGTTCGAGCAGCTGTTCCGCGACTTCATGGAGCGGCACAAGAACCGCGAAAGCCCGCAGGCGCCGCCGCGGCGGATGCAGAGCCTCGGCTCGGGCTTCATCATCGACCCCAAGGGCATCATCGTCACCAACAACCACGTCATCGACGGCGCCGACGAGATCACCGTCACGCTGCAGGACGGCACCTCGCTGAAGGCGAGCCTGGTCGGGCGCGACACCAAGACCGATCTGGCGGTGCTGCGGGTGAAGCCGGACAAGCCGCTGCCGGCGCTGGCCTTCGGCGATTCCGACAAGTCGCGCGTCGGCGACTGGGTGCTGGCGATCGGCAATCCGTTCGGCCTGGGCGGCACCGTCACCGCCGGCATCATCTCGGCGCGCGGGCGCGACATCCAGCAGGGGCCGTACGACAACTTCATCCAGACCGACGCGCCGATCAACCGCGGCAATTCCGGCGGCCCGCTGTTCGACATGGACGGGCAGGTGATCGGCATCAACACGGCGATCTATTCGCCCTCCGGCGGGTCGATCGGCATCGGCTTCTCGATCCCCTCCAACCTTGCGAAGAACGTCGTCGAGCAGTTGCGCGACTACGGCCATCCGCGGCGCGGCTGGCTCGGCGTGAAGATCCAGCAGGTGACGCCGGACATCGCCGAGAGCCTGGGGCTGAAGGAACCGGCCGGCGCGATGGTGGCGAGCGTCGATGACAGCGGGCCGGCATCGAAGGCGCATCTGCGCACCGGCGACATCATCCTGAAGTTCGACAACCAGGACATCAAGGAGATGCGCGTGCTGCCGCGCATCGTCGCCGAGACCGAGATCAACAAGACGGTGCCGGTGACGGTCTGGCGCGACGGCAAGGAACAGACGCTGCAGGTCAAGGTGGGCGAGCTGCCCGACGACCAGCAGACGAAGCTCGCCTCGACCAACCCCGACAAGCCGGTGCCGCCGAAGCCGCTCAACCTGTCGGCGCTCGGCCTGAAGATCGCGCCGATCACGCCGGATGCGCGGGACAAGTACCAGATCGGCCAGGACCAGAAGGGCGTCGTCATCACCGATGTCGGGCAGGGCACGGCGGCGGCCGAGCGCGGCCTCAAGCCCGGCGACGTGATCGTGGAAGTGCAGCAGGAGGAGGTTGCGACCCCGGCGGAGGTGCTCGACCGCGTCGAGAAGGTCCGCAAGTCCGGCCGCGCCTCGGTG
>JAJZVE010000877.1 GCA_021845835.1 Pseudomonadota bacterium
GACGCTTGGCCAGGCGCTCACCGACGCGCCGGCGCTGCGCGTGGTGACGGCGGCGGGGCAGGCGGCGGTGCCGATCGGCGAGTCGCGGTTCCGCCTGCCGGCGGGCGCCTCATCGATCCGGCTGCTGTCGCGCAGCTTCATCCCCGCGCATCTCGCCGGCCCCGGCGGCGATGCGCGCCGGCTGGGGGTCGCGGTCGGCGCGCTGCGGCTCGACGGCACGGCGCTGGCGCTGGACGACCCGCGATTTGGCGCCGGCTGGTATGCGCCGGAAGCGGGCTGGCGCTGGACCGCGGGCGCGGCGGCGATCGCCGCCCACGGCGCGCGCGAACTCGCGATCGAGCTGGCGATTGCCGGGCGCTACTGGGCAGGCGGCTGAACCGCTACTCGCCCGACAGTTCGCGCCGCCGCCGGTCCAGTTCCTCGCTGTAGCGGCGCAGCGCGTAGGCCTCGGTCAGCAGGCCGATCACGCGCCGGCTGTCGGTGCCGTCCACCACCACCAGCGCGTCCGCCTCCGCCCGCTCGAATGCGCTCACGGCTTCCTTCACGGTCATTTGCGGCAGCAGCATGTCGTCGGCGTAGTGCAGGATCCCGGGCAGCATGGCGTTCTCGTCGGCATCCGGCGCGTGCGCCTCCGGCACCAGCACGATGCCGGCATAGCGGTCCGACGCATCCACCGCGACGACGCGCGTGGTAGCGCCGAGCGGGAAGTCGCGGCGGAACGCGGCGATCGTGGTGTCGGCCCGCGTCGTCCGTACCTCGCGCCGCATCATGCGCGCGACCGTCAGGTTGCGCATCCAGCCGATATCGACGGCGCTGCGGATCGCCTCGCCGCGCAGATGGAACCGCCAGGTGGCGAAGCTGTAGCCGAAGGTGCGCCGCACCGTCAGCGCCGAGATCGCCGCCGCCATCACCACGGCGACCGTCAGCGGCAGGCTGCCGGTGCTCTCCAGCGCCAGGAACGCCATGGTCAGCGGCCCGCCGACCACCGCCACCGCCAGCGCGCTCATGCCGACCAGCGCGCCCACCACCGGCGGCACCGCCTGCGTCGTCGCCACCAGCGCCAGCGCGCCGGTGAACAGCTTGCCGAGCAGGGCGCCGAGGAACAGCGAGGCGAAGAACAGGCCGCCGCGGAACCCCGCGCCGATGGAGATCGCCGAGGCCAGCGACTTCAGCACGATCAGCAGCGCCAGATGGCGCAGCGGATAGGGCGCGTCCATCGTCACCTGCAGCGCCGCGTGGCCGGAGGAGAGCACCTGCGGCGAAATGATCGCGAGCCCGGCCACCGCCAGCCCGCCGATCGCCGGCCGCAGCCAGGGCGGCACGCCGCTGCGGCGAAAGATGTCCTCGGTCAGCGTTACGCCGCGCATGATGGCGATGCCCATCAATGCCGCCAGCATCCCCAGCGCCAGCAGCGGCAGGTAATCCACCGGCGCGATCGCGGTCGGCAACTGGATGTCGAAGCCGTAGAGTTCCGGCGTCAGCATCCGCACCACCACCACCGCGACGATCGCCGCGCACACCACGGGCGCGAGGGTCGCCAGCGAATAGGTGCCGATCACCAGTTCGTAGGCATAGAAGGCGCCGGTCAGCGGCGCATTGAACGCGGCCGCGATGGCGCCGGCGGCGCCGCAGCCGACCAGCACGCGCAGATCGTTGCGCCGCACCCGGAAACTGCGGCCGAGCCGCGACGCCAGGGCGGAGCCGATCTGCGCATAGCCGGCCTCCAGCCCCACCGAGGCGCCGACGCCGTTGGACAGCAGCGTCTGCCCGACCACGATCAGGCTGTCGTTGAGCGACATGCGCCCGCCATAGAGCGCGTTGGCCTCGATCGGGTCGATGGTGCGGCGCGGCCACCAGCGGGAGAGGGCAAGGCCCGACAGACCCATCAGCAGCCCGCCGCCGACCAGCGCCAGCGCGGTGAGATAGGGGTCAACGGTGATCTGGCCGCTCAGCCGCTCGTTCGGCGCAATGCGGTACAGCAGCTCGTGCGCGAGCTGGGCGATCACGCCCATGGCGGTGACGGACAGCCCGGCGGCGACGCCGACGATGCCGGCGAGCACCACCAGCCATATCTCGTCGGTGCGGACCAGCGCGCGCAGGGTCTGCGGCGCATGCAGCACCCATTCGCCGAGCGGCCGGCGCGGACGCACGGGCGTGGGGGCGGCGTCGCGGCTGGCGTGGCCCAGCGCGGCGATCCGCTCAAGGAAGGATCGGCGCCGCTTGCCGGACTCTGCCGGCAGGCTGGCGCCGCCCAAGAAACCCGCCATTTCCACGTCCGAATCCAAACCGCCCCGGATGCGCGACGCCCATCCGGTTACCGACTCATCGCGGCATCAATGGGGCGGTTCGTCCGTCCAATCAATTGCTTTGCCGTATGACCTGGGCGTGGCGCGCGGAACGATGACGCCGCGTGGCCTCGGTGCCATCCTGGGGGGCGCCGCCCTGCAATTTTCCACCACATCCTCGGACGCTGCCCGCGGCGGCGATCTGGCGCAGAGGTCGCGGTTCGCGCGAGGGCTTTCCTTGCGGCGGCCGTGTGCCATGCTGGCAGGCTGGGAGTGGGAGGGGTGATGCGGCCACGGTTTTCGGAACTGCTGCGCGGCGGCAACGCCGGGCGCAGCGCGGTGGTCGGCGGCGGCATGATCCTGCACGCGCTCAACACCTTCATCGTCGCCACCATCCTGCCCTCGATCGTGCGCGACATCGGCGGCCTGCGCTATTTCGCCTGGAGCACCGTGCTCTACCTGATCGCCTCGCTGTTCGGCGGCGCGTTCTGCGCCCGCCTGGTGCAGCGGCTGGGCGTGCGCCGCGCCTATCGGCTGGCGCTCGGCGGCTTCGCGCTCGGCTCGGTCGCCTGCGCGCTGGCGCCGGCGATGCCGGTGCTGCTGGCGGGGCGATTCGTGCAGGGCCTCGGTGCCGGCACGCTCTCGGCCCTGTCGTTCACGTTGGTGCGAACC
>JAJZVE010000878.1 GCA_021845835.1 Pseudomonadota bacterium
AGCGCCCCAACCAACAGTGCCCCGGGAATAGTTTCACCGAGGCTGGTCGGCTGAAATCTCGCCGCCAGCGAGGCTTGCCGCAGCGAGAGTTCGGTTGACCCAGGCTGAAGGCGGGCCAGGCTGAAGGCGGGCCAGGCTGAAGACGGGAAGGAAGCATGCGACGTTGGACAATGATGGCGGTTCTGGGTGCTGCCTGGATCGTGGGCGCCGGTGCCGTCATGGCGGCCGGAACCACCGCCGACCCGATCAGGATCGGCGAGATCAACCCGTTCTCCGGCCCGCTCGCCAAATATGGCCTGGAGGTCGCCCGCGGGCACGAACTCGCGGTCGATAGGATCAATGCCGCAGGCGGCCTGCTCGGCCGCAGAGTGGAGATCATCCGCGGCGATGCGACCAACCCGCAGCAGGCCATCGCCTCGGTCGAGCAGCTTGCCACCATCGACAAGGTCGATCTGTTCTCGGGCACCTACATGAGTCCCGTGTCGGCGGCCGCGAGCGACACCGCCCTGCGCTATGAGCGGGTGTACTGGGAGACGGTCGCCACTGCCCAGGAGCTGACCGACCGCGACCTGCCCAACTTCTTCCGCACCGGCCCCAACGCCACCAGTTACGCGATTCGCTCGGTACAGGCGGTGAAGGAGCTGATCGCGCAATCGCTCGGCAAACCGCCGGCCGACGTGAAGATCTGGGTCGAGCACGAAGACATGAGCTTCGGAACCTCGATCGCCCAGACCTTCAGGAACCTGCTGGTGGCCGACGGCATCACGCCGGTCGGGATGGGCGCCCATTCGTACAAGGCCATCGAACTGAGCGATACCGTACTGCGCATCAAGCGTGCCAACCCCGACCTGCTGGTCGAGATCGGCTACGTGCCGGACGGCAACCTGCTGCTCAGGAACCTCAAGGACCAGGGCTACCGGATTCCCGCCATCATGTACGTGGTGACCGGCGACGCGCCCGAGTCCCTGCAGGCGGTCGGGGCGGCTGACCTCGAAGGCATCCTGGTGGTGTCCTATCCCCGCCCCAATCTGCCCGATTCGTTCAGCCCCGGCGGCGCGGAGTACTTGGCGGCCTACCGGGCCAAGTACCACCAGGAACCGGCGAGCACCGTGGGAATGACCGCCTATGCCGGGTTCGAGATGCTGTTCGATGCGGTGCGCGCGGCCGGCAGCACCGACATGAACGCGGTGCACGCCGCCGCCGCCGGGATGGACAAGCCCTTCGGTTCCTACGTCGGCGGCTACGGCATCAGGTTTGACGGCCACTTCCAGAATGCCCGTGCCCTGCCGGTTGTCATCCAATGGCAGTCCGGCGAGCCGGTCACCGTGTTTCCCAGGGAGGCGGTGGGCGCAGGGGTGACGCTCAGGAACCTGCCGGCGAAGTAGCTCCTTTCAGGTGTGCCGGTCATCGGCGCACGCTACCGCTGTTCGTGCCGGCAACCTCATTTTCGAGAGACGGATGGATGGGGAACTTCTTTGCCATCCTGGTGATCGGGCTTCTTCTTGGCGGCATCTATGGACTCGTCAGCATCGGCCTTACGCTGATCTTCGGCGTGGTCCGCATCGTCAATTTCGCCCATGGCGAAATCCTGATGATCGGGATGTACGGAACCTACCTCGCCTATGCCTACCTGGGGCTCAACCCCTATGTGGCGCTCGTTCTCGTCGTGCCGGCGATGTTCGTGATCGGGATGGTGGTCCAGCGGCTGCTCATCCAGCCGCTGCTGGGCGAGCCGATGATGCAGATCTTCGTCACGTTCGGGCTCATCATCTTCCTGCAGAACCTGGTGCTGATGCTGACCGGCGGCGCAGCGCTCGGCATTCAGACGAGCAACGGCGGCGGCGTGTCGCTGCTTGGGCAAAGGGTGAATGCGGCGCAACTCGTCGCCTTCGTCGCCGCCATCGCCATCGTCGTGGCGCTGCACCTGTTCCTTCAGCGCACCATGATGGGCAAGGCCATCCGGGCAGTGACCCAGGACAAGCGGGCCGCCGCGGTGGTCGGGATCGATGTGAAGCGCATCTACCTGCTGACCTTCGGCATCGGCACCGCGATCACCGGCGTCGCCAGTGTCTGCCTTACGCCGATCTATACGCTGTCGCCGACCATCGGCAGCAACTTCGTCCTGGCCGCTTTTGCCGTCGTGGTGCTCGGCGGGCTGGGCAGCGTCTGGGGTGCCTATTTCGCCGGACTGATCGTCGGCCTCGTCGAGGCCTTTGCCGGCTTCTACATCGACCCCGCGCTCAAAAGCGCGGTCTGGTTCTTCATCTTCATTGTCGTGCTCATCGTACGTCCCTCGGGGCTCCTCGGCGTGGCCGGCGCAGAGGAGGTCGGGCTCCGTGAACAGTACTAGTCAGGCTGCGGGAAAGCTGCCGGGGGCAAGACTCCTCGATGTGTCCGCCGGCCGCGGCGGCCTGGACTCGTCCGCTCGAACCGTCCGGACATATCTGCTCGGGATGGGCGTCGCCCTGGTGCCGCTCCTCCTGCTTCATGACGACAATTACTGGATCAACATCCTCACCTTCACCTATCTCATGGCGGCTCTGGCGTCCGCCTGGAACATCATCGGCGGGTTCGGCGGCCAGTTCTCGCTGGCGCACGGGGTGTTTTTCGGCATCGGCGCCTACCTCACCGCCCAGCTCTACCTGAAGGAGCACCTGTCGCCCTGGCTCGCCATGCCGATCGGCGCCGCGGTCGTGGCGGCGGTGGCGGTGCTGATCTCCTGGCCGACCTTCCGTCTGCGCGGACCGTTCTTCGCCATTGCGACCATGGCTTTCAACGAAGTCGCAGCCGTCATCGCCAATTATGCGGAACCGATCACCGGCGGAGCGCAAGGGATCCTGGTGCCGTTCCGGCCCGGGTTCGTGAACATGATTTTCGTTGCGCGGTGGAAGTACACGCTGCTGATGTTCATCTTCCTCGCGCTCACGGTCGGCGTCTCCGTAATTCTGCGGCGCAG
>JAJZVE010000879.1 GCA_021845835.1 Pseudomonadota bacterium
TCTGGCGCTGGCGCGCGACCTGATCCGCGGCGAGGCGCGACCCTGGCCGACGCCGATGACGCAGGCGTTTCCCGCGCTGGTCGCCCTGCGCCCGCGCCCGGTCGCGGTGCTCGCCTCCGGCGACCCCTTTTGCTACGGCGTCGGTGCCCGCCTCGCGCACCTGGTGCCGGCGAACGAGATGCTGTGCCTGCCGGTGCCGTCCGCCTATTCGCTTGCCTGTGCGCGGCTCGGCTGGTCGCTGGTCGATGTGACGACGCTGTCGCTGTGCGGCCGGCCGCTGGCGACGCTGATCCCGCATCTGCAGCCCGGCGCGCGACTGCTGGTGCTGTCGGCCGACGGCGCCACCCCGGCGGCGGTGGCCGACCTGTTGCACGCGCGTGGCTTCGGCGAGTCGCGGCTGCATGTGATGGAGGCGCTCGGCGGGCCGCGCGAGCGCGTGCGCACGCTGGCGGCGACCGACTGGATTCCCGGCGATATCGACCCGCTGAATCTGCTGGCGATCGAGCTGAAGGCAACCGCGGACGCGCTGGTGCTGCCGCTGGCGAGCGGACTGGCGGACGAGTTCTTCGAGCATGACGGGCAACTCACCAAGCAGGAGGTGCGCGCGGTCACGCTCGCCGTGCTGGCGCCGCTGCAGGGGGAGCTGCTGTGGGACGTGGGCGCCGGCTCCGGCTCCATCGGCATCGAATGGCTGCTGTGCCACCGCGCCAACCGCGCCATCGCGATCGAGCGGCGGGCGGAGCGGGCGGCGCGGGCGGCGCGCAATGCGGCGGCGCTCGGCGTGCCGCGGCTGGCGATGGTGGAGGGCGCGGCACCCGACGCGCTCGCCGGCCTGCCGCCGCCGGACGCGGCGTTCATCGGCGGCGGCGCGGAGCGGCCCGGCGTGGTGGAAGCGGTGTGGGATGCGTTGCGGCCGGGCGGGCGGCTGGTGGCGAACGCGGTGACGATCGAGACCGAGTCGGTACTGTTCGCGTCGTGCCAGCGCTGGGGCGGGACGCTGCGGCGGATCGCGGTGGAGCGGCTGGACGCGCTCGGCACGATGCACGGCTTCCGGCCGGCGATGACGGTGACGCAATGGGCAGCGAGCAAACGATGATCGCCGGCATCGGCTGCCGCCGCGATTGCCCCGCCGAGGACATCGTGGCGCTGGTGCGCGCGGCGGAGGCGGCGAGCGGCGCCGCGGTCATGGCGCTGGCGGCGCCGGCGGCGAAGGCGGGGGAGGCGGGATTGCACGCGGCGGCGGCGGTGCTGGGCGTGAAGATGCTGTGGGTGGACCGGGAGGCACTGTTGGCGGCGCAGGCGCGCTGCGTGACGCGCTCGGCCTGCGCGGAGCGGACGCTGGGCGTCGCCTCGGTCGCCGAGGGCTGCGCGCTGGCGGCGGCGGGCGAGGGGGCGCGGCTGGCGCTGGCGCGGATCGCATCGCCGCGGGCGACCTGCGCGTTGGCGGCGCCATGACCGTCCATTTCATCGGCGCCGGCCCCGGCGCCGCCGACCTCATCACGCTGCGCGGGCGCGACCTGCTTGCCGCTTGTCCGGTGTGCCTGCATGCCGGGTCCGTGGTCGCGCCGGAACTGCTGGCGCACTGCCCGCCGGGGGCGCGCATCGTCGATACCGCGCCGATGACTCTGGATCAGATCGAGGCGGAATACGTCGCCGCACACGCGGCCGGGCTGGACGTGGCGCGGCTGCATTCGGGCGACCTGTCGGTGTTCAGCGCCGTTGCCGAGCAGATGCGCCGGCTCGACCGGCACGGCATTCCCTATACGCTCACCCCCGGCGTGCCCGCCTTCGCCGCCGCCGCCGCCACGCTGGGGCGGGAGCTGACGGTGCCGGAGGTGGCGCAAAGCGTCGTGCTCACGCGCGTCTCCGGCCGCGCCTCCGCCATGCCGCCGCGCGAGACGCTGGCGGCGTTCGGCGCCACCGGGGCGACGCTTGCGATCCATCTCGCGGTGCATGTGCTGGACCACATCGTCGCCGAACTGACGCCGTTCTACGGTGCCGACTGTCCGGTTGCCGTCGTGGTGCGCGCGACCTGGCCGGACGAGCGCGTGCTGCGCGGCACGCTCGCCGACATCGTTGCCACCGTGGCCGCGGCGAACATCGAGCGCATGGCGCTGGTGCTGGTCGGGCGCGCGCTCGGTGCCGCGGGGTTCCGCGACAGCGCGCTCTATGATCCCGACTACCGCAGGCGGTTCCGCGCATGAACCGGCGCGAACGGGGCGCGGCCGGCCAGGTTGCCGGCGCGGTCGAACAGCAGGATTTCCAGTTCGATCGGCGCATCGTCCAGTACGTCGGCCGCGGTCTGCCAGGCGCGCGCCGCCACCACGTTGCCGAGCGAAAGTCCCGCCGCCAGTTCGAAGGCGTGCTTCGCCGTGTTGGCCGCCGCGATCGCCGCCACAAGATGCGTGTCGGCACCGGCATCCTTCGCCAGCGCGGCGAGCACGGCGAGCGACACCTCGCCGCGCTTCGAATGCAGATCGAGCAGTCCCTGCGCCAGCTTGGTCATCTTCGCGACCCCGCCGGCGATGCTGACGCGCGGCACCGGATGCGCGCGCAGATGCTTCAGCATGCCGCCGACGAAATCGCCCATGTCGATCAGCGCAAGGTCCGACAGGCCGTGCAGCGCGCGCACCGCGGCCTCCGAGCCGCTGCCGGTGGCACCGGCGACATGCGCGATCCCCGCGGCGCGCGCCACGTTGATGCCCTGATGGATGCTGGCGATCCAGGCGGCGCAGGAATACGGCACCACGATGCCGGTGGTGCCCAGGATCGACAGCCCGCCGACGATGCCGAGCCGTCCGTTCAAGGTCCGCTCGGCCAGTTTCTCGCCGTGTTCGACGGAAATGGTCACTTCGGCGGCGGCGATGCCGATCTCCGCCAGCGCGGCGCGGATCATGGCGCGCGGCACCGGGTTGATCGCCGGCTCGCCCGGCGGCAGCGGCAGGCCGGGGCGCGT
>JAJZVE010000019.1 GCA_021845835.1 Pseudomonadota bacterium
CCTCCCCCTAAACTGGCCCGTCCCGCCCTGGACGGGCCGTTTTCTTTTCGGGTCGCCCGGCCGCTCAGGCCAGCCGCCAGCGGGTCGCCCGCGCCACTCCGGTGCTGACCGCCACTCCCTCCGAGCGCAACTGCTCCAGCGCCCGCTGCATGCGCTTGCGGGCCACCTGCGCGTCCGCGCCGGCCAGGAACGGCGTGTCGGCCAGCATGCGCGCGAGATCGGTCGGCGTGACCGCCCCCTCGACGTAGGACAGCACGCCGCGCACGGCGGCGGCGAGGCCGGCGGGATCGGTCGACTGGCCGCGGACCGGGCTGGTGCGCCCCTGGGCGGCGAACCCGGTGGTGTCCTCCGGTTCCGGATCGACCGGGGTGAGCGGCACGTCCATCAGCGCCGCGACGCCCTCGGCGTCGCGGCCGAACGCCAGCCGCGCTTCGTCGTCGCGCACGCTGAGCAGCGCGCTGATCGGGGACGCCGGCTGCCAGTCCTTGTTGCGGCGGGTGACGACGCGCATCCAGGCATGTTTGTAGCCCTCGGCGTCGGGCTGGCGGGTCAGCATCAGGCGCTTGGCCGTGACCAGGCCCGATCCGTCGTCGTCCTCATCGGCGGCGCCGGGCTTGCGCTTCATCGCCGGCACCACGGAGATGATGATCTCGGCGAGGCCGTCGAGGCGGTTGCTGCCGGAGGTGCCTTCCGGGTCGGACTTCGGCGCGTGGTGCAGCACCGGCACGGTCAGCCAGTCGCGCCCCTCGCGGATGGTCAGCAGCGCCTGCTGCACCCGCGCCATGTCCTCGTCGGAGGTGACGCCGCCTTTGGCGACCGAGCGCAGCGTGTCGATCACCAGCATCACCGGTTTGCCGGAATCGGCGTGCAGCTTGTCCACGTCGGCGGCGATGGCGGCGGCCTGCTCGTCGATCATCAGGCCGCCCTGCCCCTGCACGCGCACGCGCCCGCGCAGCAGCCGCTTGATCTCATGGATGTCGTGCTGCTCGCCCTCGGCGGCAAACAGCGCCTGGGCGAAGCGGGCGATGTTGCGCACCGTCTGGTTCACCGATTCCGCGCCCCAGTAGTAGGTGGCGGCCTCCTCGCAGGCCATGCCGTTGAAGTCGAACCCGTACGAGAGGCACGCGGCCAGATACTGCACCAGCGGGCTTTTGCCGACGCCGGGCAGGCCGGTGATCATCGCGGTCGCGTTGACCTGCAGGAACCCGTGCACCAGGAACCGCGGCGGGCGGCCGTAGAGGTCGAAGGCGTCGTCGAACTCAAGCGCCGGGCGGAAGGCGGACAGGACCGCGCCCTGCGCGAACGGGGCGCCGGGCGGTGCGGGACCGGCGGCGCCTTCCGGCAGCGGCACGGCGCCGAAGGCGCTGGCGGCCTCCTCCTGGCGTTTCAGCGCGTAGGCGTCGTGCGGGGTGAGCAGGCCGGTCTTGCGCCGGAACGTGTCGATCGCGACCTGCACGTCGTGCCAGGTGTCGTCGAGCGTGTGGCCGAACAGGGTCAACCGCTCATCGATCAGGTGGATCTCGGCGTCCGCCTCGCCCCGCTTCACCTTTTTCGCGACGATGCGGATCATGGTGTCGTGCCAGTTGCCCGGCACGAGGCCCGCGATCAGGTCGGCGATGGACTCGTCCGGGCCGCTGTCCTGCTGCGCGGATGGTTCCGGCGCCGGTTCCGGCGGCAGCGTCAGCGCCACGCGCTCGAACGCATAGGACAGGCAGGTCGAGTCCGCGGCCGGTGTCCAGGAGGTCATCTCCGGGATGCGGCCGGACTTGTACGGCCAGGCGATGCTGCCCGGCAGGCGCATCACGCGGACGGGATTCGTAACGGAACTATCGCCGCCGTAGAGTGCGAACACCCGCCGGTTGAGGCTCCGCACTTCGTCGGCGTCGCGCAGCGGGCTGGAGAATCGATGATAGGTCTGCCGGCGCAGGTGTGGATGGCGGCCGGTGATGATGACGGCAGACGGGCGGAGGATGGACTCGACCTTGCCGGCGGCCTCGATGTCCTCCGCCCTGTCGGCGTCGCCCCAGATCCCCGGCGACTGCACGAAATGCTTGTCGCCGGAGCGGTGATCGCGGTCGTTGCTGACGGTGGCGGTGCCGAAATAGACATTGCAGCCGGGGATGGCGTTCAGTGCGGCGGCCTGGGCCGCCATCGCGGCTTCCTCGCCGAGCCGGAAGTGCATCGCGTTCTTGGGTTTGCCGTCGTCCTGCGGATCGCCCCAGCAGAGTTCGAGATGGCCGTGCGTGCAGTGCTGGAACCAGAAGCGGAGCCAGGACTCCATCGCGCCCTGGTCGGGCGCGAAATCAACTTGGGGCGGTCCGGCGTATGCTGACACGTTGCTGGCCTAGTTCCATTCGCCGATGATGCTGTCGATCTCGCGCAGTACGGCGGGACCGCAGCCCGGCCGCGAAGCCCACCATGCGCGCCCCCGCTCGCGCACGATCGCCGGCGGGTGCGCGCAGTGGTCGGCGAGGATGTTGTAGAGCCGGGTCGAGACCACGGTGCCGCACCAGCGTTGATAGGTGACGCGGCCCGGCCCGGAGATGTGCGGGGGTGTTCCACACCGCGTCGCGTGCTCGCGCAGCAACTGCCGGACGCGCTCGATGCTGATACCTTCCTCGAGCGCGATCTCGCGCAGGTAGCGCCCTGCGATGCGGCCGGCGGCGATGCGCTGCAACCGCTCGGCGCGGTCCGTGTGCGCGGCGCTCATGCCCGCTCGCCCGCGCGTGACCGCTCGCCCGTGAGCGCCACCTTGCGCTGGGCGCCGAAACGCGATATGTCGGGGTCTGCCACAGTTCGGCTCCTACTGGTTGTGGCATTGGGAAGCGGCGGCCGGTGCGGGGTCTGAGGGACCGCACCGGCCGTTTGCTTACCCTAGCCGCTTATCACGGTCCCGTGTCAAGACCGGCGGCGAATCAGGCAGCCCGGTGCAGCCACAGGCGCTCTGTCCGCACCCGCGCCTGCCAGCGCGCATGGCTCTCGGTCCAGTGCGTCGTCATGCCGGCGACGCTGCACACCAACCGCACCGAGCCGTTCTCGGCGCCCAGCACGGCGATCCGGCCGCCCGTCGGTGCTTTCCATACCTGCCCGGCGGCCGGCAGCACGGCGAGGCTGTTGCGGTGTCGACGGTGGCACCGGTCCTCCTGCCAGACGCTCCAGGTCAGCGTGCCCGCGATCAGCACCAGGGCGGCAATCGCGCTGCACAGCGTGATCAGGGCGGCCTGCTCGTAGACATCGAACACGTTTCGGCTCCTTTCGCTTGGTGACAGGACCCGGCAGGCAGGCGGACGTGCTACGACCGACATAAACCGCCATCTGCAACCCTCCCGGTCCTGTGACCGCGAAGGTTATGCCCGACATCCCGCTTCGTGCAAGCGCAAATCAGCGAAAAATTCCCTTGCGCCGGGAAATTACCTATGCTCATCTCCGCAATGACGCAAACGCGAGTGGCAGGAGGCCCCGGTGAAACTGCGCGACTGGATGATCGAGCACAACATGGGCAACGCCGACGTGGCGGCGGCCTGCGGCGTGCATCCGGTCTCGGTGATCGACTGGGCCAAGGACCGCGCGACGCCGCGGCCGAAGCACATGCGGGCGCTGGTGCGTCTGACCAAGGGCGCGGTCACCGCGTCCGATTTCCCGCCGCGCCGCGTCGGCCGGCCCCCCAAGATGAAAGGCGAGTAGGATGCCCCGAGCGACCGCGACCACCCCGGCCGAGAAGCCCGCCAGCTACCGACGCGGCCAGGAGGTCGAATACGTCACCACCGGCCGGCATGGCCGCAGCAGCCCGCGCGTCGGGCGCTACCAGGGCCGCGCGCACACCGCGACCGGCGTGTTCCTGGAGATCCGCACGCCGGAAGGCCGGCGGGTGCGCGTGCGCCCGTCGAACGTGCAGGCGCTGGACTGAGGCACGTCATGGCGTATTCGTTTTCGTTTGCCGACGAACCGAGCGTCGAGATACCGGAACTCGACGCTTTCATGGCCGACCTGAAGGCGGCGTGCGAGAAACACGGGGTCGGTTTTGTCCTTGAATGGGACAACGATGATATAAAAATACTGAATATCGTTCCAGTTGCCGCGGGCGACTGGGCTATGTTCACGGACTATCTCACTTATTACGAAGGCGGTGTTCCGTTTCTGGACGCGGCAAAGGCGCGGTGGCGGACGCTGGTGGCGGAGCGTGACCGCGCGCGGCGCGAGCAGGCCGCGCAGCAGAGCCGGGCGGAGATAGCGCGCCAGGAAACGGCGCTGAAAGCCCAAGGCATCACGCTCTCAGACGGTCATTACCGGTTGGTGAAGGACGCATAGAATGAGCGACGAGACGCCCGGTGCCGGGCACAATTCGCAGGTGGCGCCCGACCGGCTGCGCAGCCTGATCGAGCGCATCGAACGACTGGAAAGCGAGAAGAAGGCGCTCGCCTCCGACATCAAGGACATCTATACGGAAGCGAAATCTTCCGGGTATGATACCGGCGTCATGCGCGCGCTGGTCCGCCTGCGCGCGAAAGACCCGGACAAGTTGTCCGAGTTCGAGCAGATGCTGGAGTTCTACCGCTCGGTCCTGGGCTGCTGATGATCGTCATCGGGGTCGATACCGGGGCGCTCGGTGCGCTGGCGTTCCTGACCGAGAGCGGCGAGTTGCTGTCGGTCGCCGACATGCCGGTCGATCTGGTCGAGGTGGCCGGCAAGGAGCGCAAGCGCATCTCGGCGCCGCGGCTGGCCGACCTGCTGCGCCCGTTCGCCGACGGCGCGCACCTGTTCTGCGAACTGCCGACCGGGCGCCCGCTGTTCGGCCGCAACAAGCAGACCGGGCAGGTCGAGTCGCGCACGCCCGGTGCCGCCGGCATGCTGGCGCTCGGCGAGAGCGTCGGCATGGTGCGGATGGCGGCGGCGGCCTTCAATATCGCATTCACCGGCATGCAGCCCGGCATCTGGAAGAAGGCGCTGCGCTGCCCGGCCGGCAAGGACGACGCGCGGCGGATGGCGATGGAAACGTTCCCCGCGCACCGGACCCTGTTCGCGCGGGTGCGCGATGATGGAAGGGCCGAAGCTGCCCTGATTTCTGTTTACGGCCTGCGTACGCTTTCCCGAAAAATGTAGGAACGACGATGGATCTCGCATCCCTGTTTTCTGCCGCCGACAGCAATGAACGCCAGCCCGCACGTCCGCACCCGACGGCGCAGCGCATGGAACTGCGCGACCGCTGGAAACGCGCGCAGGAAACGACTGCCTTCGCGCCCGGCGACCTCGTGCGCCAGAAACCCGGCCTCGGCATCCTGAAAGACCCGGATGCCTGCCAGGCGATCTACTGGGGCGCGTTCGACATCGCCAACCCGGCGCACCGGTTGTGCCTGGAGGACCAGTTGCAGCGCGGCACCGTGCTGCCGGTGTTCGACTGCTTCATCGCGGTGGTGGCGGACGACACCCGCACGCTGGCGTTCTACGTCACCGACTCGGCGACGCTGGAACTGGACCCGGAGCAGGTCGAGGAGTCCGCGACATGACGCTCACGCTTCGACCGCATCCGCTGAAGCGGGTCGATCTGATCAAGGTATGCGTCGCGCTCGCCATGCGCGGCGAGAACGTCACCGCGATTCGGTTGGCGCAGCAGGCCGGCGTGTC
Organism: Pseudomonadota bacterium; assembly: GCA_021845835.1. The sequence goes on from JAJZVE010000019.1 coordinate 5,623, forward strand.
TCTGGCGGAAGCGAAGCAGTGGATCGAGGAGATCATCACGCCGACCGCGGTGGAGAAACTGCGCGCCCAGCGCGCGGCGGGGTCCGCCGAACCGAAGCGCACGCTGCCGTTCGTGGCGGCGTCCGCGCCGCACTGGATCGTCGTCTGCATGTCGCGGCGGCGGGAGGAACCGCAGCAGCGGCAGGCCGGCAACGGCTTGTTCTTCCGTCATCCGACGCGCGAGGCGGCCGAGGCGGAGGCGCGACGCCTGGCGGCAAAGCATCCCGGCCGGCGCTTCTCGGTCTACGGGTCAGGCGAATCGTTCAAGGTCGAAACACGGAAGGAAGCAACCGATGCGTAACCCCTGCGCGCCCCGGCCGCGCTGGTGGCGGCGAAGCGCCGGTCACGCGCGCGGTGTCGCGCTCACCGCCCCGCCGTGCCCGGTGCCGGTGAAGGGCAGCATCGCCAAGGCGCTGATGCTCGGCCTGCTGGGCACGGGCGCGCTGGCGAGCGGCGCCGCGGCCAGCGTCGCCTGGACCGCCCTGTCGCCGCCCGCTGCGCCGGCGATAGGGGTGCTGCCCGAGCTCGGGGCGGCGCCGGCGGCGTTCGACCGCGTGTGGCGCCCGGATGATTGCCGTGACGACTGCGGTGACGACGGCCACAGGCATCGGCGCCCGCCGCAGGACGTGCCGGAACCGATGAGCCTGATCATTTTCGGCGAGGCGCTGGTCGGCCTCGCCGCGGCGCGCTGCCTGACGCGGACGTGGTAGGCGGTCCACTCAAACCCCACCAGCAGGCGGGCGCGGCGTTCCTGGCGCAGCGCCCGTTCGGCCTGTTGGCGGACAGTCCCGGCGCCGGCAAGACGGCGACCCTGATCCGCGCCTGCGACCTCGCCAATGCCAACCGGGTATTGGTGTTCTGCCCGGCGGCGGTGCGTCCGCACTGGGAGTTGGAGTTCCTGCGCTGGCAGCGCACCGGCCGGCCGGTGCGGGCGCTGGCTGGCAACCCGAAAGCGCCGCCCGGCGCCGGCGTCACCATCATGGCGCACGCGGCGCTGGTGAAACCGGCGGAATATGCCCGGCTCTGGCACGCCGGCCCGTACGACGCGATCATCGTCGACGAGGGGCACGACTTCCGTGCCTATACCGCGGCGCGCGCCCGGCACCTCTACGCGCCGGCGCTGGCCGATCCGCAGGCGGCGATGGCCGCGCCGATGCCGGACGGGCTGTGGACCCGCGCGCGGCACGTCTGGCACGCGACCGGCACGCCGGTGGTGAATTCGGCCGCCGACCTCTATCCGCTGCTCGGTGGGCCGCTGGCCGGGCGCACGGATCTCGGGTCGCCGTCCTGGTGGGAGTTCTGCACCAAATTCACCGACCTCAAGCCCGACGGCTTCAACGGCATGAAGCCGACCGGCGTGCGCGAGGCGGAGACGCTGCGCGCCACGTTGCGCCCCTGGACCTTGCGGCGCGACTTCGATGTCGGCGTGCCGCTGCGCATCGACGCGGTGCCGTTGCCGGTGCCGGAGACCGCGCTGACCGAGGCGCTGGCCGGGCTGGAAGGCTGGACGCCGGAGAAGTTGCGCGAGGTGCTGGAGAGCGGCGAGGAACCGTCCGATGCGGCGATCAGCCGGGTGCGGCGCGCGCTCGGGCTGGCGAAGGCGCCGGCAGCCGCCGCAGCGATCGACCACGTCCTGCGCGACGGCGCCGGTCCGCTGGTGGCGTTCTACCATCATCGCGACGTGCGCGACGCGCTGCACCGGACGCTGACGCCGCGCTGGCGGGTCGGGTGGATCGACGGATCGGTCAACCGCGCGCAACTGCAGGCCGGCGTCGAGTGGTTCCAGGCCGGGCGGATGGATGTGCTGCTGGTGCAGACCCAGGCCGGCGGCACCGGTCTCACGCTGACGCGCGCCAATGTCGCGGCGGTGGTGGAGTTGCCTTGGACGGCGGCGGCGCTGCTGCAGGCGGTGAAGCGCGTGCATCGTCTTGGCCAGACGCGGCCGTGTTTCGGGGCGCTGCTGACCGCGCGCTGCTGGCTGGAGGATGTGATGCTGCGCGTGCTGGCGACCAAGAAATCCATGAGCGAAGAAATTTTCGGCCCGCTGACGGAACTGGTTGCCTGACCCACGAACTCGTGATAAATTCGCGGCCGGGATTGAGACAGTATCATATCGGCCGCTTTCCCACGGCACGAAAGGCACGAAAATGGAAATCATGCTGAAACTGACGGTCGGATCGGGCGTCAGCGCGCTCGCGATCGAGCAGTTTTTCACCTGGGCGCAGCGCATCGAGCAGGGCGGCGATCCGGTCGCGGATATCGCCCGGCACGCCGAGACGACGACCGTGGCGCGGGCCGAAGCGCCGAAGCAGATAACCGTGCCGGTCACGGTCGAACCGCAGGCGGCCAACGATGCCGGCGAGGAAGACGCGCCCGCACCGACCGCCGAGCAGCCGAAGAAGCGCCGCGGCCGTCCGCGCAAGACCCCCGAGGTGGCGCCGGCGGGCATGACGGCGGAGGATGACGCGCCCGAGGACGAGATCGAGGTCGAGGAGCCGGTAGTGCCGCCGGTCAACGCAGCCCCGCCGCCCGTCGTGGCCAGCCTGTCGGCCGAGCAGGCGCGCGCCGTGCTCGGCATGATGGCGGAACCGCCCGCCCCGGTCGCGGCGATCCCGGCGACGATCTCCCCCGCCGTGTCGGGCGTGGCGATCCCGCCAGCGGCCGAACCGGTCGCGCCTGCTCCGGTTGCCGTGCCGCCGCAACCCCCGCTCGCCGAGACCGCCATCCCGGCGGCGATGCCGGCGGTGCCGCCCGCCGCCGAGGTGGTGCAGGACGGCGTGCCGACCGTCGATCAGTTGCGCGCCGAATGCGCCAAGTGCATGTCGGTCGATCCGGCGCTGCCGTTCCAGATCATGACCAAGCAGTATGGTTTCGGCCGCGCCGACGCGGTGCCGCCGGAGAAGCGCGCCGAGGTGATGCTGGCGATCGCCGAGGCGCGCGAGGCGGCCCGCGCGGCGAAGGCGGCTTGACCGATGAAGACGGTGCAGGACGTTATCACGCTGTTGCGGCGCGGTTGCCAGTCGGGCGACCCGCACCACACACTTTATATCATGCCGTTGGCCGAAGCGACGCAGATGGCCGACATTCTGGACGCGGCCGAAACAACCCATTCGACCTCGGACGACGACGTGGTCGCGGCGCGCAAATGGGCGTTCGAGGTGCTCTGGCGCTCGGCGCCTTACACGACCAGTGATGAAAGCCTGGGGAGTCGCGCGATCGCGGAGCACGCGAATCTGCTGGCAGCATGGGCGCTGACGGGAGAGGTCTGGCCGGCATGAACGTGGTCGCCATCCCGCCGTCGCCGACCGTCTCGCCGGCCGAGCGGCTGGCGGCCCTGCAGGCGCGGCAGGCCCGCCGGGAAGTGTTGTTCCGGCCCTCCAGCACCGAACGCTGGATGGCCTGTGCCGGCTCGACGCAACTGGCGGTCGGCGTGCCGGCCGACCGCTCGTCGGACTACGCCCGCGAAGGCACGGCGGCGCACACCGTCGCCGAGCAGGCGCTGCGCGGCATCCGCCAGCCCGACGAGTGGACCGACCGCATGGTGCAACTCGACGATGGCGGCCTGCACGGCGTGTTCGTCAAGGCCGAGATGGTCGAGGCGGTGCAGGTCTACGTCGACGAGGCGGCGAAATGGCGCAGCGCCGACTGCCGGGAGTTCGTCGAGCACCGCATGTCGCTGGCGCCGCTCGACCCGGACGATCCGCTGCTGGCGCAGGTGGCGGGCACGGCGGACCACGTCATCCTCGATTACGTGTGCCGACGCATCGTCATCCGCGACCTGAAATACGGCGTCGGCGTGCCAGTCGCGCCCACCAGCCCGCAGTTGCGCGTCTACGGCCTGACGGCGCTGGCGACGTTCCCGCCGCCGGAGGGCGGCTGGGCGGAGGTGGTCTGCGAGGTGGTGCAACCGCGCCTGCCGAACGAGGACGACCGGGTGAAGTCGGTGCGCTATGAGCCGGTGGACCTGCTCGACTTCCTCGGCGACGTGTATGGCGCGCTGACGGCGGCGGTCGGCGACGATCCGCCGCTCACCCCGGACCCGACCGGGAAATGGTGCCGCCGGTGTCCGGCGGCGGCACAGTGTCCGGCGCTGGCGCACCGCGCGCTGCTGGCCGGGCGCGATGCGTTCGGCGCGGTGCCGATCCAGGCCACCGCGCTGACACCGATGCCGCCCGCGCCGCGGGAGATCGTGCTGCCCGACCCGGCGCAGGCCGCGCCGGATGACATCGCCACCTGGCTCGATTCGCGCGCCGCGGTCGAGACGTTCTTCACTGCGGTCGCGCAGCGCGCGGTGCAACTGATCAGCGGCGGCACGAAAGTGCCGGGCTGGAAGCTGGTCTCGCGCTCGGGCAACCGGGTGTGGGCCGATCCGGACACCGCGCCGGGGGCGCTACTCGAACTCGGCCTGACGGTGGAGGCGATCCACACCGCGCCGAAACTGAAATCGCCAGCGCAGGTGGAGAAACTGCTGCCGAAGGCGAAGCGCGACGCCATCGCGGAGATGGTGACGCGGCCGGAAGGCTCGCCGACGCTGGTGCGCGCCGACGACAAGCGCGACGCGCTGACACCGGTGTTCGGCCCAGTGATCGACGGAGAGGTAGCATGAGCGATACCGTCGCCTGGATATCGGGTGTCGTCGCGGCCGTCCTGATGCTGGCGATGCTGGTGGCCGGCCCCGCCACCTGCACCGTGCTGACGCAGCGCGAGATCACCAAGCAGGTGCAGGTGGCCTGCGGTGGTGATCTCAGCCACGACGCGGCCCGCTCGGCGGCCTGTGTGTTGGCGCTGCGCAAGCGCGCCAGCGACACGCAGTGACTTCGTAATTTTGCCGGCGCCGTGATTTTTCCGCTTCCCAGCGGCAGTGTTTCGGACTAGGCTCGTTCCGTTGGCCGTGTTCCTGGCCTCCTTGCCCCGCACACGCTGACGCAGACCACCGCGACCCATTCGCAACCACGAGGACACGATGAACCAGATCACCCCCACCGCGCCCGACGCCTATCTCGCGGCCCAGACCGCGCCGCAGCAGGCGATCAAACTCGACAAGACCGACAAGTTCACCGGCATCCGCATGATCACGCCGATCGGGCGCCTGTCCTTCGTCAACATCGTCGAGGCCAAGGCGGTCAATCAGGACGACGAGGGCAAGCCCGGCGCCAAGAAGTTCAGCCTGCAGATCGTGCTCAATCCGGCGTCCTGCGGCGATATCTGGAAGGCCGTGTGCATGGTCGCCAACGACCGCTGGCCGGCCGAGCAGGTGCCGAACCCGCAGACCGGCGAGATGACGCAGATCAACGGCGAACAGATGCTGCGCATGGGCCTGCTGCATTCGCCGTTGAGAAACGGCGACCAGCAATACATGAAGAAGCCGGCCACCTACGGCATCTATCGCGGCCAGTTCTTCATCAACGCCGGCACCGGCGAGAAGTACCAGCCCGTCGTCTACGACCAGAACGGCCAGCCCGCCAACCCCGCCTCGATCTACTCGGGCTGCTACGGCCGGCTCTGGATCACCGTGCAGGCGTTCTGGCCGAAGCCCGGCCAGCAGGGCGCGCGCGGCAAGGGCGTGACGGCCTACCTGAACGGCGTGCAGTTCGTGCGCCACGGCGAGAAGCTCTCCGGGTTCGACGCGCTCGGCGCGGGCGCGGCGGCCTTCGCGGCGGCGCCGCTGGTGGAAGACCCGAGCATGTTCGGCATGAACACGGCGGGCGCCGTGCCCGGCGCACCGGCGGCAGCACCCGCGCCTGGTGGCTTTGCCGCTCCGCAGCCCGGTGCGCCTGCCGGGTTTGCCGCGCCGGCGGGCGGGATGCCGGCAGGGGCGCCGAACTGGGGCACCCCGGCGGTTGGCGGTGGCGCGGCCTTCCCCGGCTGATCGCAACACGGCCCCGGCATCGACGTGCTGGGGCCACCGCGAAAGAACACGCACAAACTCACGGCGAGGGCAACCAGCCAATGACATCGGCGGCGTGGTACGCGCAACGGCGCCACTACCGGGATCTGCGCGACCGGTTGCTGGGCGAAGGCTTCGACGTGCTCGACGCCTGGACTGGGCGCCATTTACGCCTGCGCGTTCGGCGCGGCGGCCCTGAGGTGACGATCACCTGCGGCGGCACGCCGGCCGTGCCCGAACATGCCGTCGATAACGTGCTCGGCATCCGCCCGTCGGCGATGCTGCTGCGGCGCCACACGAACGGCAACGAGCGGTGGCTGGTGCGGCTCGGCACCACCTCCGTGATCGCGGTGTGGCAGCCATTCGACGCGACAGTGCTGACCGTGCTGCCGGCCGACGCGCGCCAGTGGCAGCCACGGGTCTCGCCGCGCGGCCCGGGCCGCACTCGGCGCGAGCGCGTCCGCGAAGAAGTGTGGGAGTGAGCGCGGTGCTGGTCCTGAGCATCGACTGGGAGACGTGGTGCGAACTGCCGATCGCGGTCGGCATCGACAAATACTCCCGCGCCTGCCGCATTCTGATGATGGCGTACAAGCTGGTCGGCGTCGCCGAGGAACCGAAAATCTGGTGGCCCGGCGAACCGGTGCCGCAGGTCGTATTCGACGTGATCGCCTCCGGCGGCCGGATTGCCGGTTGGAACTCGTTGTCGTTCGAGCGCATCGTCTGGCGCAACAAGGCGGTCCCGGACCACGGTTTCCCGCCGGTGCCGGATGACATCTGGATCGACTCCATGCATCTCGCCGCGGCGGCGAACCTGCCGCGCAGCCTGGACGGCGCGGCCAAGGCCGTCGGCGCCGCGGCACAGAAGGACGCCGAGGGCCACCGGTTGATGCTGCGGGTGACCAACGGCAAGCGCACGCCCTGGCCGCCCAAGCGCGAGGATCTGGCACGCCTCGCGACGTACTGCATCCAGGACGTGCGGACCGAGGAGGAAACCGCGCTGCGCATGCCGGCGTGGCCGAGCATGCACCCGTGGCGCGACATGCCGGCGATCGACCGCCGGATCAACGACCGCGGCATCCTGGTGGACGTGCCGCTGGTGCAAGGATTGGTCCGCGCGGCGAAACTGGAGACGGCACGGCTCGATGTCGAGATCGCACGGTTGACCGACCATGCGGTGCCGGCGACCACCAATGTCGGCAAACTGAAGGAGTGGCTGGTCGCCAGCGGCGTGCAGCTACCGCGCGTCGAGGAACCGGACCCGGACAGCGAGGACGATGATCCGGGCGAGGACGACGAGGGCACCACCGAGAAGGAGCCACGCTGGCGTCTGCGCAAGTCGGACGTGGCCGACATCCTCGCCCGCACCGACGTGCCGGACAAGTGCCGCCTCGCGCTGGAGATGCGCCAGGAGGCGGCCAAGGCATCGGCCCGCAAACTGACCGCGATGCTGAACGCCTGCGGTGCTGACGGGCGCCTGCGCGGCCTGCTGGTGTTGATGGGCGCGCAGGCGACCGGCCGATTCTCATCACGGGCGGTCCAGATGCACAACCTGGTTCGCGACTGCATCGCCAATCCCGATGAGGTCGCCGATCAGAACGGACTCGACGCGAAGAAGGACAAGGACCGCGTCGCCGCGCTCTCGGCGCTCTGCCTGCAGACGGCGATCGAACTCGGACGCCGCGGTGACCCGGACGCGATCCGCGCCGTGTTCGGCATGGCGCGCAAGGATCTGCAGGGGCGCGAGCGGCAGGAGGGCGTGCTGCCGTTCGTCTCGCGCATGTTGCGCCGGGTGATCGCGGCGCCGGCCGGGCGGTTGCTGCTGAACGGCGACTTCGCCAACATCGAGGCGCGCATCCCGATGTGGCTGTCGGGCCAGCAGGACAAGGTCGATGCGTTCGCCCACGGTGAGGACGTGTATCGGTTGCAGGCGGCGCCGGTATACGGCAAGCGGCCGGAGCAACTGACCAAGCAGGAGCGGCAGGTCGGCAAGGTCCAGGTGCTGTTTCTGGGCTTCGCCGGCGGCGTGAACGCCTTCATTCCAGCGGCCATGAACTACGGCCTGACCATCTCCCGCGTGCAGGGCGAACCGCTGGTGCGGAAATTCCGGGAGGACAACGCGCACCTCGTCGCGTTCTGGGACAACGCCCTGCAGGCGGCGGTCAACGCCGTGACCTATCCCGGCCGTGCCTTCGCCGTGCCGCCGCTCGGTAATATCGTGTTCTGCATGCAGGGCGGCGCGCTCTGCGCCCGGTTACCGTCGGGGCGCCTGCTCCGCTACTGGGCGCCGCGGTTGCAGCAAGGGTTCTGGCCGGACGGCAAACCGAAACCGACCCCCGACCTGACCGTGCTGGTGATGCGCGGCAAGAACGCGCTGCGCCGCACGCTCTGGCGCGGTCTGCTGGTGGAGAACTTGACCCAGGCAATCGCCGCCGACCTGCTGGTGAACGCGCTGGCGAACATGGACGCGGCCGGCACCGAGACGGTGCTCCACGTCCACGACAGTGTCGCGGCGGAGGAAGACGAAGACCGGGCCGAGGCGCTGTTGCCGACCTTCAAGCAGGCGATGCTGGCCGCGCCGGGCTGGGCGCGCGGCCTGCCGTTGGCGGTGGACGCCGACATCTCCGCGAGATTTGGGTGAGCCTATTTCCGCACGAACGCCCGACTGGACGGCGCGGCGGTGATCTGTCCGGGCGCGAACACTTCGTCCACCGCCGCCTTCGCGCCCGGCAACTCGCCGTAGTCGTCAAACCACATCACCCCGCCGGGCACCAGCAGCGGCCACAGATGCTCGACGCAGGCGCGCACGCTGCGGTACTGGTCGCAATCGACGTGCACGAAGGCGAGCGGCCCGAGATCGGGCGGCAGTGTGTCCGGGAACACACCGACGCGGAACACCGCGTCCGGCAGCGCCGCGCGCACGGCCGTCTCGGGCGCAGCGAAGGCGCCGACGCCGTGCGGATCGATCGGGTCGGCGACCGGCAGGCCGGCGAAGGTGTCGAACAGGTGCAGCGCGCGGCCCTGCCGGTGACAGATCTGCATCAACCGCCAGGCCGTGCCGCCTTGGTAGACGCCAACCTCGGCGAAGGCGCCGGGCGGCGCGGTCTCGGCGCAGGCGACCAGCGCCTCGATGACCTCGGCGGGCACGATCGACGGCAGCATGACGGAACTCCAGGAGGAACAGCGTGAAGATACTGCTGAAGCGCACCGGCGCGTTGGGCGACGTGGTGCTGGCGACGCCGATCCTGCGGCGCCTGCGGCGTGAATATCCGGACGCGCACCTCACGGTGCATACCGCCTGCCCGGAGGTATTCGCCGACAACCCCCATGTCAACGCGGTGAACGCCGCGGGGCCTTTCGACCGGGTGATCGACCTCGACCTGGCCTACGAGAAGCGGCCGGACCTGCATGTCGTGGACGCCTACTGGCTGGAGGCGTTCGGCGACACCGGCGACCCGGCCGACATGCAGCAGGTGTTGCCGTCTGCTCCGGCGGGCGCCCCGGTTCTCGCCGGCCCGTATGTGGTCCTGCACGCGCCGATGCTGGGCTGGCGCAGCCGGGTGCTGCCGATGCCGTTCTGGGACGCGGTGGCGGCCGGTCTGCGGGCGCGGGGCCTGGCACCGGTGTTCGTCGGTCGCCGTCCGGACTACGCCGCGGGGCGATCTGGCGGCCTGGACCTCCGGGACCGGTTGACGCTCGGCGCGCTGCGGGCGGTGATCGACCGCGCCACCGCTTTCGTCGGCATGGATTCCGGGCTGCTGCACGTCGCCGGGGCGACGATGACGCCGATCGTCGGCGTGTTTACCTGCGCGCTGCCGGAGCGGCGTCTGCCGTGGCGGACGGGTGTGCTTGGCTATCGCTGCGCGTCGGTGCAACCGGACCTGCCATGCCTTGGCTGCCTGCACGAAATCCCGCCGCCGGTGACGACCATGACCTGCCGCCGTGGCGACACCGCCTGCACCGGATCGGCCGCGCCGGCGGCGCAGCGGGCGGTCGAGGCGGTGCAGGCGCTGTGCGTGGCCTGAACAGCACGACGCCTCCGGTCTGGCGGCCGGAGGCGTCGTTCGTCTGGTCCGCCGGTGTGGTCAGCAGGCGGTCACTTGCCCTTTTTGCCGCCCTTGGCGGTCGGCTTCGGGGCGGGCTCGGCGGAGGTGGGCTTCTTGGCCATGACGGTCTCCTGACTGGTCGCGCGGGAAGTGCGCAGGCGCACTCTGCCAGATTGTGTCCGATCCGCAAGTGGAATTTGACGGCGACGTGATAAAAAGATTAGAATGTTCCGGTGACGCGCGAAGGAGAATCCCGATGCGGCCCGACCTGATCACCCGCCTGGAGCGATACCTGTCCGCGCTCGGGGACAACCCCGGCCGCACGCTGCACGAGATGCACCCGGACGTGCTGATCCGGGAGGCGCTGGAGGCGCTGCGGGCTGAGCAGTGGCGACCGATCGATATGGCGCCGACGGACGGGACGCCGTTGCTGCTGTGGTGCAATGACTGGGTCATCGGTCACCATGCCGTCTCGTATCCGCCGTATGCGTTCGAGGGGTGGACGACGGGATGGGAAACAGCGGGTGGCTATGACGTGGGGTATGCCCGCATCACACCCACCCACTGGCGCCCGCTCCCGGAACCACCCGCGCAGGACACCCCCGATGCCTGACACATCAACGCCTTGCGCGCAGGGTGACGGCTGCGCGGCGCAACGGTCAGGCGGGGCGGATAATGCCCGCGTCGGAGAACAGAACGGCCGGTCGCGCCTGACAGCGCGCGCGGTGCGGCGCATCCGCCAGGCGGTCAGGGACGGGGCCGAGCAGAAGGACCTCGCAGAAGCCTATGGGGTCCACCATTCGGCGATCTGGCAGGCCGTGCATCGCCGGACGTGGAAGCATGTGGCGTGACCACCGGCCACGCCGGCAAACGACCGTTTCGATGGACTTTCTCCAACTGTAAATGAAGGGAAATAGGAATGAATTTCGGACAGGCTCTTGAGGCGCTGAAAACCGGCGAGTGGATCGCTCGTGCCGGCTGGAACGGCAAAGGGATGCATCTTTACCTGGAGGACTCCCTGACGATCGACCTTCCGCGCCTGGACGCGCGCGGCAGGCCGACGCATCAGCAGACGCGCCGATACGAGCCGTGCA
>JAJZVE010000880.1 GCA_021845835.1 Pseudomonadota bacterium
AATAAGGGAGCCGCCGTCGAAGATGCTCTCGCCGCGGCGCAGGAACTGAAACCCATGATCGGCGTCGTTCGGCGCCAAGCGCGCGAACGACGCGCTGCCCTTGCCCAACTGGGAAAAATGGCGTTGCCGCCTGAGGAACGGTAGATAGATTGCGCATCCTGCTCACCCTCGGCGGGATTACCGATCTCTGGCCGGAGACGGAGTGGAGTTTGGGTGCCACGCGTGGGGCAGCGAGTATTGATTTCAATGTGACAGAACGGAAGTCGGGTATGGCACGCGAGAAAATGGGCATTGCATTGGACATGATCCAGACCCGCGGCCTGGTGCCGGTGTTTGAAGGCGCCAACGCCATGACCAATGCCGTGGAGGTGCGATTGAACGGCCGGTACCTCGTCGGTGGCCGCTGCGTTACGGTGCTGGTGCGTGGCGGAGCCGGCGCGGCAATCCGCGCCGGACGCGCCAGCGGCCGACGCCCCCCTCGCGTCGTGTCCCGAAGGCGTTATACGCACCAGCTCGGTGTGGCGTTGTTCGAGCCGATCGGCAAGCGCCTCTGCCTCGCGGCGGCGAGCCGCGGGCTGCTGCACAGCTGCCCGGAAATCAGCCGCCAGCCGGCCGCAGTCGCGACCGCACTCGACCGACTCAAGGGGATTCGAGATGGCTTGCTCCGCATTCATCGGCTGGAGAAATGCCTTTCCTGCGCGACCGGGGTGTTCAGGAGCTTCGTGTTGCAGGAGGCCGGCTTGCCAGGTGGCCGGCGCGGCGAACGATCCCTTGCCACCGGCGCAGCAGTGTCACGCTGTCAATTAGACAGGAAGCGCACCGCCAATGCCGCTCGTTGATGCGAGAAACCTGCTCGAACATGCCGGCAGCCGCGGCTACGCTGTGTGTTCCTTCGACCTGGCGGGCCTCGATTTCCTGGCCGCGGCGGTAACCGCCGCCGAGAACTGCCGGGCGCCGGCGATCCTCGGCGTTGCGGAACCGCACCTCGACCATCTCGCCGCCGAACATTTTTTGCCGGCGGTTGAAGCAGCGGCGCGCCGCACCTCGGTTCCGGTGGCGATTCAATTCACCCGCGTGGCCTCGGTCGCCGCCGCGGTGCGCGCGATCGGTCTCGGGTGCAACGGCGTCGCGCTGAATGGAGCAGGGCGCACACCCGAGGAACATATCGCCCGAATCCGCACGGTGGTCGAAATGGCGCATGGCTGCGGCGTGCCGGTAGAGGGCGGATTGAACGCCATCGCGCACCTTCCGGGCGAGTCGCCCGCCTCGCTCGACGTCGTCCGCCGGTACGTCGAGCATACCGGTATTGATGTCCTGGCGGTGGCCGATGCCTCGCCGGTTCCGCTGGCGAGACTGGATTTCGCACGGCTCGAAGACATTCGCGGCGCGACGGCGCTACCGCTCGCCGTGGATGCCGTCCGGGACTTCACCGACGCCGAGTATCAGCGGCTGATCGAGCGCGGTGTCGCAAAGATCCACCACTACGCCGGTCTGTCGCGCGCAGCCGGCGGGTGCCTGCGGCGCAACGTGCGCGCCACTCCGCGCAACGGCTATCTGCGCCTGATGAAGGGCGTGCAACAGGCGCTTGGCGCGGAAGTCGAGCGCTGTCTGCGGCTGTCGGGTTCGGCCGGGCGCGCACCAGAGGCGCAGGCGCACTGCCGGCCATGGAGGCCGGTGGAGCATTGCATCGTGTATAACGTCGCGCCCGGCGGGGACGAAGGCGAGCGCGCGGCGCGGGCCATGATGGCCGACGGCCGCCGGATCCTCGGCGCGATCCCGGGCGTGCGTGCCGTGTTTACCGGGCGCGCCTTGTGCCCGGATGCCGGTTACCGCTACTGCTGGCTGGTGCGCTTCGCCCATCCGGCCGTCATCGAAAGCTACCGTGATCATACCGGCCACGTCGCGTTCGCCGACGGTCGTTTCCGCCTGTTAGCTCCCGACGGGCTGAGTCTTGACTTCGAGGAGGTGCCGTGACGGGCGCCAGGCCGCACGTGAACGTCGCGGTGGCCATGGTGCAGCGCTGTGACGGGCGCGGCGGCGCTAACGGAATCATTGGCATCGCAATCCTATGAGCGCATTGCTGCTGGTCCGCGCCATGAGCGATCTGCCGCGCGCCTGTCGTGAGGCGAGTGGGCTTCTCGCGATTCAGTATCGCTCCCGGAAGCATGACGAAAACGACGCTGAGGTGCTTGGGACATGGATCGAACCGCGTATGGCGCAAGAGCGTCCTGTTGCGCTGATCTGTCGTGACCAGGCCGGCGCACGCCGGACGTTTCCGGTGCGCGAGTCCGCCGGTGTCCTGGATGTCTGGACAATGCTGTGGTTCGACGTTCCGGATGGCACCGGCTGTGACGATATGCGACATTTCATCGTGCAGGCGCTGATTGAATATTCCATGCCAAATGCCGCGGTCAGCGCGCCTGGCCGGTTCGCGCCGGTGTTTGCCGCGAATACGGCGTCGGAGGCGCTGCAGACCAAAATGCGGCGCCTGCGTGGACGATTTCCCGATCGCCTGGTGTCGCCTCTGTTTCAGGACCCGATCGCGGGGCGATTGTTGCCGTTTCCGGGAAGCGAGGCCGACGAATGACGCGTACCGCCGTGCGTGGATCAGCGGAGTGGGTGGCTTTGCTCATTGCGGTGACGGCACCTCGGGATGCGTCCCGCGGCAACATTGATGTTTTCTTTCCGCTTGGCGAGGCGCGCGCGGTCCACGCGCCACCGGGCTGGAAGTTCTGTATCGACCGTCCGGTGGCGGATTTCTTCGTCGCTAACTACCGCCGGTGCATCCCGGTGCGCAACTCCAAATTCTCGGCCCTTTCAGAGTGATACGATGACAGCTCCTCTTGTCGGCGTGGTGATGGGTAGCCGCAGCGACTGGAAAGTCATGCGCCGCGCGGTCGCCGTGCTCAAGGACTTCGGTGTGCCGCACGAGGCGCGTGTCGTGTCCGCC
>JAJZVE010000881.1 GCA_021845835.1 Pseudomonadota bacterium
CGCCACCAGCAGCCGGGCGTAGGGCTGCGCGACCGCCGCCAGCTCGGCAAGCAACATGCGATCGTCCGCCCCCAGCCCGCGCCGGGGCCTGCGCGCGACCAGGCAGATCGCGCCGCACGTCGCCCCGTCCGCCCGGCGCAGCGGTGTTCCTGCAAAGAAACGAAACGCGCGTCCTGGCTCGCCGAGCGGCAAAGTACCGGAATCCACCAGCAGGTCCGGGAACAGGCTGGTTTCCCGCGCGGCATGCTGCGCCATCGCCGCAAGCCAGGACGGGTCCGCAGACTCCGGCCCGCTGATGGCGGCGATGCGCAGGCTTGCCGCCGCGCCGGTCGCAATCCAGCACAGCGCATCCGGCATGGCACGCACCGCCAGCTTCGCCAGTTTCTGCAGCACCGGCGCCGACGCGCCGTCCGTGACCGGCAGCTCGGCCTTGCCAGCCATCCAGTCGCGATTGGCGGCACGATGCGCGTCAACAACAATGTCGGACAACTGCATCCGTTCGCTCCTCGCAATCGGTGCCACTCAGGACCTTTTACGGGTATTTGGCACGATTGCCGAGTCGTGACGAGCGAAACATTTTGCACCCTGGGAAACGACGTCCTGCCACCAGCGCGCCGGCCAGGGCGATCATGGCGGACTGAAATCCTACGAATGGGGGCGAATTTGGCAAGGCGTGCGGGCCGGACTACATCAGGGGCGCAGCCACCGGCTTGCGAAGGGGAGATTTGCCAGATGGACGACATCGTCATCGTGTCCGCCGCCCGCACGCCGGTCGGCAGCTTCAACGGCGCCTTCGGCAGCCTGTCCGCGCATGCGCTGGGAACGGTCGCGATCCAGGCGGCGATCGCCCGCGCCGGCATCGCCGCCGGCGACGTGGACGAGGTGATCCTGGGCCAGGTGCTGACCGCCGCGCAGGGCCAGAATCCGGCGCGCCAGGCCGCCCGCGCCGCCGGCATCCCCGACGACAAGACCGCGTTCGGCATCAACCAGGTGTGCGGCTCCGGCCTGCGCGCCGTCGCCCTCGCCGCCCAGCAGATCCGCACCGGCGAAAGCGCCGTCGTGGTGGCCGGCGGGCAGGAGAGCATGAGCCAGGCGACGCACGCGCAATACCTGCGCGCCGGCCAGAAGATGGGCGACCTGCAGCTCATCGACACCATGATCAAGGATGGGCTGTGGGATGCCTTCAACGGCTACCACATGGGCACCACGGCGGAGAACGTCGCCCGCGCCTACCAGATCACCCGCGACCAGCAGGACGCCTTTGCGCTGGCCAGCCAGCAGAAGGCGAGCGCGGCGCAGAAGGCCGGCCGCTTCAAGGACGAGATCGCGCCGGTCACGGTGAAGGGCCGCAAGGGCGATACCGTGGTCGAGCAGGACGAATACATCCGCCACGATGCCTCCGCCGAGGCGATGGCGAAGCTGCGGCCGGCGTTCAGCAAGGACGGCACGGTCACGGCGGCCAACGCGAGCGGCATCAACGACGGCGCCTGCGCGCTGGTGGTGATGTCGGCGAAGGAAGCGCAGAAGCGCGGCCTGAAGCCGCTGGCGCGCATCGCCAGCTTCGCGACCGCGGGCGTCGATCCGGCGGTGATGGGCACCGGCCCGATCCCGTCCAGCCGCAAGGCGCTGGCGCGCGCCGGCTGGAAGCTGCAGGACCTCGATCTGGTCGAGGCCAACGAGGCGTTCGCGGCGCAGGCCTGCGCGGTGAACAAGGAACTGGGCTGGGACACCGCGAAGGTGAACGTGAACGGCGGCGCCATCGCCATCGGCCACCCGATCGGTGCCTCCGGCGCGCGCGTGCTGACCACGCTGCTGCATGAGATGCAGCGCCGCAACGCCAGGCGCGGACTGGCGACGCTGTGCATCGGCGGCGGCATGGGCGTCGCCATGTGCCTGGAGCGGTAAGACCGCGCGCGGGCGCCGGTCCCCTTTCCGCCGCTGCGGCGGAAAGGGGGGATGGCGTCAGGGATGCCCGCGGCCGGGCGGTTCGGGTTCGTCGTCGAACAGGATGCGGTTGGCCGCACCCTCCATGTCCTCGTACTGGCCGTTGCGCAGCGACCACAGGAACGCGCCGAGGCCGATCGCGCCCAGGCACAGGCTGATCCCGATCAGGTAGAGAATGGCGGTCATCGGATGCGTCCCAGGCGCAGGCTGTTGGCCATGACCAGCAGCGACGAACTCGACATCGCTGCCGCCGCCAGCCACGGCGTCACCCAGCCGAGGGCGGCGAGCGGCAGCGTCGCCGCATTATAGGCCAACGCCAGCCCGAGATTCTGCCGCATCACCCCGCGCGCCCGCCGCGCGGTGCGCAGCGCGGTCAGGACCGGGGCGAGGCGCGCGCCCTGGAACACCAGATCGGCGACGGTCTGGCTGATGTCGGCGGCGCTGGCGGGCGAGACCGAGACATCGGCGGCGGCGAGGCACGGCCCGTCGTTCAGCCCGTCACCCACCATCAGAATGCGCCGCCCCTCCGCCCGCAGCCGCTCGATCAGCGCCACCTTGCCAGCCGGGCGGCAATCCGCGTGGAACGCGGCGATGCCGAGCGTCGCCGCCGCGTGCGCGACCGGCGCAGCGCGGTCGCCGGAGGCCAGCACAAGGCGCAGCCCCATGCGGCGCAAGGCCTGCACGGTCTCGGCCGCGTCCGCGCGCAGCGCCTCGGCGAAGCCGAAGCGCAGCGGCGCGCGTCCGGGTTCGGCGAACCACAGTTCCGGCCCCTCGCCGTCCCGCCCCGCCGTCGCGCCGACGAACGCGGCGCTGCCGAGCCGGGTCTCGCCCGCCTCGCCGGCAAGGCTGAGGCCCTGTCCCGGATGTTCCTGCACGCCCTCGGCCGCGGCGACCGGGCCGGCGGCGGCGAGCAGCGCGCGGGCAAGCGGATGGCGGCTGGCGGCGGCCAGCGATGCGGCGCGGGCGAGCACGGCGGCGCCGGGGTGCACCACCAGCGCCGGCG
>JAJZVE010000882.1 GCA_021845835.1 Pseudomonadota bacterium
CGGACGATCGCGCCCGACCCGCAGTGGATGTCGGGCTACGCCGAGCTGTTCACGGAAGTTTACGCGCGCGCCTATCCCGCGCTGGCGCCGCTCGGTCATGCGCTGACGCACTACGATCGCCGCCATCCGCGCTGAGCCGTGGCCGCCGAAGGCCGTCCGCGGGACCGCGAAACGGATCGCCGACTGAACGGCGCTTAGTTTCCGGCGCGCGCGCCGCCGCCGCTGATCCGGCGGCGGCGCGGCTGGCGGTCGCTACTTCGCCGGGGCGGCTTGCGGCGCGTCGTCGTCGCCGGGTGGCCCCATCATGCCGTGCCCCATCATGCCCCCGCCCATCATCCCGTCACCCATCATGCCGGGATGCATACCGCCGCCCATGTGCTCGCGCCACCAGTGCTCCGCCCAGGGCGGGTGCGGGCCGGCGACCGGCACCAGATGCGCCGCGTCCGGCCCGACCTGCCGCGCGTCCAGGGCGCGGCCGAGCGCCCCGGTATAGCCGGTGCCGTGGACTACCAGCGGCTTGCCGACGCCGAGCATGTCGGCCAGACGCTGCGCCTCCGGCGGCGGCATGTGGACCACGGTGCCGTCCGCCAGCAGCACGCCGTTGGCTTCGCCGCGCGGGCCGTACAGCGTCGCCTTCACCGCGCCTTCGGCCTGCATCTCGGTGCCCTCGCGCATATGCGGCGGGCCGTCCCAGGCGACGGTGACGTGGCTTGCATCGTTGGTGATGGAGGCGGCGGCCACCAGCTTCACCGCGCGCGCGCGCAGGCCGTGCACGGTCACGGCATCGCCCGGCTTCACCGCGAACACCAGTTGCGTGGACAGCCGCGGCGGCACATGCACCTCGGTGCCGTCGTTCAGCAGCAGCCCGTCCACGTCGCCGCGCGGTGTCGGCAGGTATTGCGCGACCGTGCCCTTGACCGTGGGCAACTGGTCAAGGTCGAAGGCGCTGCCGTCCATCTGCGCATAGGCGATCCCGCCGACTCCCGCCGTCAGCACGGCGGCGCCCAGCAGGGCGGTTCTCAGGCGTGACATCTCGATCCTCCTGCAACGCCGGGCGTGGCGGCCCGGCGCCAGTGGTGGCGCAAGTCGCGTGCCACGGCGCAACCTACTGACCGGCCGGCTTTTCCGACCGGGCAAGGGAATCGGCGTGTCGCCGCCGCCGACGCCGCCGTCCGGTTGGCGGACGCCCGGGGCCGGACGCTCAGGCGCGGATGCTGAAGCCGCCGTCGGCCGGGATCGAGGTGCCGGTGATCCAGTCGGACGCGGGCGCGGCAAGGAACACCGCCAGTCCCGCCAGGTCGCGCGGCTGGCCCCAGCGCCCCGCCGGCGTGCGCGCCACCACCGACTGCTCCAGGCCGGGGATGTGCGTTTTGGCGCCCGCCGTCATCTCGGTTTCGATCCAGCCGGGCAGGATCGCGTTGACCTGGATGTTGTCGCCGGCCCAGGCGGTCGCCAGCCCGCGCGTCAGCGCCGCGATGCCGCCCTTGCTGGCCGCGTAGGGCACGTTGTGCGGCGCGCCGAAGATCGCGTTCATCGAGGCGATGTTGATGATCTTGCCGCCGCCGGTACGCGCGAACTGCGGATAGGCGGCCTGGCACAGCAGGAACGCGCCGGTCAGGTTGGTGTCCAGCACCGAATGCCATTCGGCCTCGGTGTAGTCCTGTGGCGCCTTGCGCACCGAGGTGCCGGCGTTGTTGACCAGGATGTCGAGCCGGCCGAATTTTTCCACCGCTTCCGCGACGATCCGCGCG
This sequence comes from Pseudomonadota bacterium, assembly GCA_021845835.1. The sequence continues at coordinate 1,752 of JAJZVE010000882.1, forward strand.
CAATCGGCCTTGCGCGCCACGTCGGCGAGCGTGAACGCCGCCCGCGCGCCGAGGCCGCGCGCCGCCGCTTCGCCCTTGGCGCGGTTGCGCCCGGCGAGCAGCACCGCGGCGCCGGCTTCCACCAGGCCGGCGGCGATGCCGAGGCCGATGCCGCCATTGCCGCCGGTGACGAGGGCGACGCGGCCGGTGAGGTCGAACATCTGCATGAACGTCTCCCGCAAGGGTGTTCGCGCGGCGCGGCCCGGATGCCCGGATTCGTGCCGGCCGGAGATGTGTGCCGTCCCGCGCGCCGCACGGCAACGGCTTGCCAGGCGCCCGCTGACATCCGAACAATAACGTCTGACGTATCGGGACGGGGTCAGTGCATGCCGCAGGGCGAAGCCGTGTATCCGTACGACACGGTCGTTTACATAACGGACACGATCGACGGGGTCGGCTATCAGGCCTCCGGCGTGCTGATCGCCCCGAGCGAGGTGCTGACCGCCTCGCATGTCGTGTACAGCTCGCAATACGGGACGGCGACCAACATCACCGTCACGCCCGGATACGACCTCGGGCAGTCGCCGTACGGCTCCGTCGCCGGCACCTCTTTCCATTACAACGCCATCCAGGACCCGAACGGGAGCATCACGACGCAGCAGTCGCAGTACGACTACGCGCTGATCCATCTGGCGCAGCCGTTCGCGAGTGCCGGCACGATGGGCCTGGACACGAATTTCTATCGCGGATCGGCCAGTGTCACCGGCTACCCGGCCAGCGCCGGCGGCGCGCAGGTCACTGCTCCGGACTACATGACCCTCTATTATCCCTATTCCGTCTATATTGGCACCGCCCTCGGTCCCGGATCGAGCGGCGGTCCGGTCTGGACCTATGGCAGCAACGGACAGGCCGACGTGGTCGGTCTGGTGTCGTCGGGGAACCCCTACACCGGCACCGGCTATTTCACCCGGATCACCTCCTCGGCCTACAACACCATCGAGTCCTGGATCGCCCAGGATGCGGCGGCCTGCTTTGTCGAGGGGACCCGGATCGCCACCGCGCGCGGCGAAATTCCCGTGGAAGATCTGGCCATCGGCGACGAGGCGCTGACACATTTCGCCGGCCGCGCCGCGATCGCCTGGATCGGCCATCGCCGCCTGGATGGCCGGCGCCATCCGCGTCCGCAGGACGTCTGGCCGATCCGCGTCCGCGCCGAC
>JAJZVE010000883.1 GCA_021845835.1 Pseudomonadota bacterium
CCGCTGCGCCGGGCGGATGGGGCGACGTGCGGCGCGATCTGCCTGGTCGCGCGCAGGCCCCGGCGCGGGCTGGGGGCGGACGATCGCATGTTGCTTGCCGAGCTGGCGGCGGTCGCGCAGCCCTACGCCCGGCTGCTGGTGGCGGATCCGGACCCGTCGCACGCGATGGCGGAACAGCTTCGCCAGCGCTCGGAACAGATGCTGGAGGCGTGCCGCCTCGCGCGCATCCGGCCCTGGGAACTGGCCGCGGCCGAGGCGGACGGCGTGCCGGACGACACGTTCGGCCCGGTGCATCCGGAGGATCTTGGCCTGCTCCGCGCCGCGCTGCGCCGCTGTCTGGCGACCAGGGGGAAGTTCGACGTCGAGTTCCGCCTGCTGCACGCGGACCGGCGGGTGGCGTTCGTGCGCGCCACCGGAAGCTGCCATCTCGATGCCGCCGGCGCGGTCGCGAAGCTGAGCGGCGTCGCGCAGGACATCACCGATCGCATGGACGCGAAGGCGGCCAGCCTGGAAGGCGAGAAGCTGAAGTCGATCGGGCGGCTGACCGGCGGTATCGCCCACGACTTCAACAACCTCCTCACCGTCATCTCGATGAACCTGGAGATGCTGGAGGAAATCGTGCCGCCCGGCGATGCGCTGTGCGAATTCATCGAGCCGGCGCGGCAGGCCGCGCGCAGCGGCGCCGAACTCACGGCCCGTCTGCTGGCCTTTGCGCAACGCCAGCCGCTGCGTCCGGAGCCGGTGCAGCTTGGCCGGCTGCTCGCCGCGCTGCGCGAACTGGCACAGCGCACGATCGGCGGACGCTGCACGATCGAACTGCGCTGCCCGCCGGACATCGGCGTCTGTCTCGTCGATCGCGTGCAACTGGAAAGCGCCCTGCTCAATCTGATCGCCAATTCCCGCGATGCCATGCCGGCCGGCGGGCGCATCCTGATCGCGGCAAGCAACGCCACCGTCGCCGAGCCTGGGCGGGACGGGCTGGCCCCGGGCCGGTACGTCAGCGTCTCGGTGTCCGACGAGGGCGTCGGCGTGCCGCCGGAGATCATCGACCGCGTGTTCGAGCCGTTCTTCACCACCAAGCCGGTGGGCAAGGGGACCGGCCTCGGCCTGAGCATGGTGCTCGGCTTCGCGCAGCAATCCGGCGGACGGGCGGAAATTTCCAGCCGGCCGGGGCGCGGCACCTCGGTCGTGCTGCACCTGCCGAGCGGCGAGGCCGCGCCGCCGCCGCCGGGCGTGGACCGCGAAGAGGCGCCGTGGCGACCGCTGCCGTGGCGCGTCCTGGTCGTGGACGACGCGCCGGATGTCCTGCTGGCGATGACGCGCATGTGCCGCGAGCTCGGACTGCGGCCGACTGCCGCCGGCTCCGCGGAGGATGCGATCGCGCTGCTGCGCGGCGAAACCCCGTTCGATCTGCTGCTGACCGATGTCATCCTGCCCGGCCGTCACGGCGGCGCCGAAGTGGCGCGCGAGGCGCGGCGGCTGCGCCCGTCGCTGCGCGTCCTGTTCACCTCCGGCTATTCGGAAACGGAAATCGTCAACCGCGCCCGGCCGGAGCGCGGCAGCGACGTGCTGGGCAAGCCGTTCAGCCGGCAGCAACTGCTTTTGGCCCTGCAACGGACGATGGAGGCGCAGGTGGCCTGAGCGGCGATGGCGGCCATAACGCGAACGTGACATTCCGGCCGCGGACATGCTATACGCCAATTGCCGTGGTTACGGATAGTTTCAAGACGAGCGCTTAATGCGATCAAAATTGATAGTGCAAAGGATAGCCGTGCGACCGTGTCGTGCGGCAGGTGTCCGTTATTGGCGATGACCATGCGGGCAAATGGCGTCGATGACCGCCTCCTGCGCGAACTCGATCAGAGCCGACGGGAATGCCGGGAGCTGGGCGCGCGATTGCTGCGCCTGCAGGAGGAGCAGGCAAACTTCGCGCGCGATGCCTGGCGCAGCCGCAATTTGGCGCGGCTGAGCCGCGACGCCCATCGGCTCGCCGATTTGCTCTCGTCGGCCGACGAGCTGGGCGGGGCGCTGCTGGCGGCGATCCGCGATGCCGCCGGCTGCGATCGCGCCGCGTTGCTGGCCGAAACGCGGCCGGGATCGGGCGATTTCGCCATCGCCCATGCCGTCGGGCTGGGCGAAGGTACGCTACCCCCGGTTGCCTGCATCGCCGATGCGCCGGAATTCTTCTTCACCACGCCGGATACGCGCCTCGACCCGCCGGCCGCAGACCTGCTCGGCGTGCTGCGCTGTCCGCACCTGCTCTGGGCCTGCGATCCGGCCAGCGGCTGGGCGCTGGTTCTGGGCAACCTGGCCGGACGTGACGGAGTCCGCTGGTTCGAGGCCGCGGACCGCGATCTGGTTGAGGGCGCGCTCGGCGTTTTCCTCGACGTGCTGGCGCGCCAGCAGGCGGAGCTGCAGCAGCGCCGGGCGCAGCAGATGGCCGAGCAGACCGCGGGGGCGATGGCGGCGTTCCTGGATTCCGCCGGCGCTGCCATGCGTGTGCCGCTCAACGCCATCATCGGCTGTTCGGAGAAGATGGCGACCGGCTCGCGCTATCCACTCACGCTTGCGGACTGCGCCGAATTCGCCGACCGCATCCACGAATCCGGCAACCGCGTTGCCGCGCTGCTGGCCGACGTGCTGGAGCACGCCGACATCGTGCGCACGACGCTCGCGCAGGACCCCGATTGGCAGAGGCTTGGCATGCTGGTCAATGCAGCGGTCGAGGCCGGCGCGGCGGCGGCCGAGGCCCGTCGGGTGCTGCTGGACAGCGAGATGGCAGCCGGCGAGATCGAAGTGCAGGTCGATCGCGCCGGGTTCGGTCTGGCGCTGGCGAGGCTGGTCGGCAACGCCGTGCGCGGCTGCCCGGTCGGCGGCCGTGTCAAGGTCGCCGCCCGGCGCCTGCCGGACGGGACGGCCGAGATCGTGCTGCGCCGCGC
>JAJZVE010000884.1 GCA_021845835.1 Pseudomonadota bacterium
GTCACCAGCCACTCGGCGGAGGGAACCTACAACGCATGGACCGCGCGCGTGACCGAAGCGGGCGTCAGCCTCGCGTCCTGAAAAGCGGTGCGCAGATAGGTCTCCTCGCCGAAGCGCCACCAGGGCGGCGGCGCCGGCGAAGGTGCATCCGGCAAGACCGCACGGATCGCGCGGGCAAAGATCTGTGAGGGGCCGTGCCGCTCGGGCGCCGTCCACGTCGCGAGCGCGGCACGTCCGCCGGGACGCAGTATGCGTCGCATCTCCCGCAATCCCTGATCGGGCCGCGGAAAGAAGATCAACCCGAAGATCGAGAACACGGCATCGAATTCGCCATCCGGCAGCACCAAAGCCTGTCCGTCCATCACCTGCCCCGCGATCCGATCGGCCAGTCCCGCAGCGGCGGCGTTGGCCGACAGCCGGGCGATCATCGCCGGGGCGAAGTCGGTCGCCGTCACCACATGCCCGCGCGCGGCGGCAAGCAGCGCCAGCGCGCCCGAGCCGGCGGCGACATCCAGAACGCGCGCTCCTGCCCCGAGGCCGGCCTGATCCAGCGCATCTGCCGCGTAGCACGCCGTGAACGGCCGGAACGCCGCGTCATAGGCATCGGCGACGGCGCTCCATTCCTCCGCCCGCTGCTCCGGCGGCATGTCGTTCGCCATGAATTTTCTCCCGCTGCCCGTCACCGGACCAGGTATTTGACCAACGCGGCAATGCCCAGCACCAGCAGCACGAGAACCAGCAGGCCGCCCAGCATCATCGGCCAGCCCGTCGTCATCGCGCCCATCATGCCCGATTGCATCACGGCTACAGCCCCGTCCCGCCATGACCATCGTGCAGGCAATGCGTGTGCGACTGGTCGGCCAGCACCTCGATGATGCGACACTCCGCGACACGTCCCCGGCCGCACGCGGCGATCATGCGCGACAGTTCGGCTTCCAGCGCCTGCAACCGGGCGATACGGCCCTGCACCGCGGCCAGATGCGCGCGGGCGATGGTGTCGGCCTCGCCGCAGGGCCGTTCCGGATCGTCGGCGAGCCGCAGCAGGCCGCGCACGCCGTCGAGCGGAAAACCCAGTTCGCGCGCGTGCCGGATGAAGGCGAGCCGGTCGAGATGCGCCTGCGTGTAGAGACGGTGCCCGCCCGCCGTGCGCACGGGCGCCGGCATGATCCCGTCGCGCTCGTACCAGCGGATCGTCTCCACCTTCGTGCCGGTCTGCCGGGCCAGGTCGCCGATCGCGTAGGCCGCGCCGGTGGTCATGCCGTCCATGCTGCCGATCCGCTCCTTGGGGCTTGAACCTATAGTCACTATAGGCCCCATCTTGACTGCCGCAATGGGGGAGGCGGCTTCATGTTCGAGGTGGCGGAGCGCGACAGCGCCGGGGAAAGCCGGTCATGGCGGGTGCGCGGCATGGATTGCGCCTCCTGCGTCGCCAAGGTCGAGAAGGCCGTCGCGCGGGTTCCGGGGGCACGGGATGTCTCGGTCAACCTGATGGCCGAGACCCTGACCGTACGCCTTGGCCCCCGCGTGGACCCGACCGCCATCGTCCGCGCGGTGGAATCGCTCGGCTATACGGCGTCGCCACAGACCCGGACGGCTCCGGCCGAGCCCTTACACGGGCCAGGCTGCTCGCACGACCACGCTTACGATCATGCTCACTTCAGGGATGCGGAGCACGGTCATGCTGCGGGCCATCGCCATGCCCACGGCGAGGAGGATGCGGAGCCGGGCATCCCTTGGTGGCGCACCGGCAAGGCGAAGCTGGTCTGGCTGCTGGGCTGTCTTGTCGTAGCGGCCTATCTCGGCTCCCGCCTGTTCGCGGCCGAGGCATACTGGATTTTCGTCGCCGCCACCCTCATTGCAATCTTCCCCTTCGGCCGGCGCGCGGTGGCGCTGGCCCGCGCCGGCAGCCCGTTCTCGATCGAGACCCTGATGAGCGTCGCCGCGCTCGGCGCGGTGGCGATCGGAGCGGCCGAGGAGGCGGCAATCGTCGTGTTGCTGTTCGCCGTCGGCGAGCTGCTGGAGAACGTGGCCGCTAGCCGGGCGCGGGCCGGGATCAAGGCGCTGGCCGACCTGATGCCGCGCATCGCTCGCGTCGAGCGGGGAGGTGCCGTCGTCGAGGTCGCAGCCGATGCACTGCAACTTGGTGAGGTGGTCCAGGTCCGGCCAGGCGACCGTGTCCCCTGTGATGGCGTCGTACTGGATGGACAATCGGCCGTGGACGAGAGCCCAGTAACGGGGGAGAGTATTCCTGTTTCCCGTGGTCCGGCCGACACGGTGGTGGCGGCCTCAGTGAACACCGCCTCCCTACTGCGCGTGCGCGTGACCTCCGCGGCCTCCGACAACACGATCAGCCGTATCGTGCGCATGGTCGAGGAAGCCACGGCCTCGCGCGCACCGACGCAGCGCTTCATCGAGAAGTTTTCGACGTACTGGACGCCGGGCGCGATGGCAGTCTCAGCGATGGTGATCCTGATCCCGCCGCTTGCCTTCGGGGGCGACTGGTGGACCTGGATTTATCGCGGCCTGTCCGTGTTGCTGATCGCCTGCCCCTGTGCGCTGGTGATCTCGGTGCTGGCCGCGTTGGCCTCCGGCCTCTCCGCGGGTGCCCGGCGGGGCTTGCTGATCAAGGGCGGCGCAGCGCTGGAGCTGATCGGCAAGGCAATGACGGTCGCTTTCGACAAGACCGCCACGTTGACCGTAGGGCGGCCGCGCGTGACCGATATTCTCCCGTTACCAGGCATGGGCGAAGCGGCCCTGTTGCGCGCGGCCGCGGGCGTGGAGGCCGGCTCGGCCCACCCGCTCGCCCGCGCTATGCTGGAAGCGGCCGAGGCGCGCGGCATCCAGATTCCGGTGGCGACGGATGCCGGCGCGGTTCCCGGCAAGGCCGCGACCGCGATCGTCGAGGGGCGACGCGTGGCCGTCGGCAGCCCGCGCTAT
>JAJZVE010000885.1 GCA_021845835.1 Pseudomonadota bacterium
GGCTATGAGGGTGCCTGACGGGCCGCGGGCGGGACGCTCCTGGCATGCGGCGGTTGTGCGGCGGCGCTGCGCGACGCGCCATCGGATGTCGCGTGATGCCACTCGCAGGCCCAGGCGGGCGCGGCAACAGCGGCAAGAAGCAGGGCAACAGCCAGGCAACGGATCATCGTGCGTTCTCCCGGATGCGTAACGCGCACGGCCGGCACAAGTGCATCAGTCTGCCGGGGCAGCATCGCCGTACGGGGACACCGACGCAAGCGGAAATCCTTGCCCATTGGGCAACGCCGCATGGTGCGGCCGCGCGGACGGCACAGGCCGCACCGCGGGCGCGCCCGGCCCGCAGCCACCCGCGTGGCGGCCTCAGCCCTCGTCCAGGCCGGTCGCCAGCCGTTCCAGCCCGGCGTGATTGCGGATGACCACTTCCGAGGGCGTTGGCGTCTCGATCAGCTTCTCGCCGCGCAGGCGGGTAAAGGTGCGGCTGACGGTCTCGATGGTCAGGCCGAGATAGTCGGCAATGTCGATGCGGGTCATCGGCAGCCATACCACGCTGGCACGGCCGGCATGCGCGCAGGAGGCCGGCATCAGTGTCTGGCTTTCCGCCCGCGCGATCAGGAAGCTCGCCACCCGCTCGCGCGCCGTCTTGCGGCCGAGCAGCAGCATCTGCTCCTGCGCCACCACCAGTTCGTTGGCGGCGACCTGCAGCAGCCGGTGCTCCAGTTCCGGGAAATCGTCGAGCAGGGCGCGCAGCTTCGGGCGGGTGAAGCGGCAGATGCGCATCGGCTCCAGCGCCTCGGCGCCGAAGGCATAGGTGGTGGACACGGCAAGGCCAAGGAAGTGGCCCACCCCGGCGAAGCCGGTGATCTGCCGCCGCCCGTCGGGCAGCAGCTTGAACAGCTTGGCGGTGCCGGCGGTGATGTTGAAGAAATGCTCGGCGCTGTCGCCTTCCTCGATGAAGCTGCGCCCGGCGGCCACGGTGATCGTCTGCGCCGCGGCGGCCAGCCGGGCCAGATCCTTGTCCTCGATCGCGCTGCAGACGCTGTACGGCCGCGCACTGCAGGTGGCGCATGGGTCGATGGCGGATCGCTCAACGACCAGGGGACGGGCATGGAACATCAGGGGCCAACACTCCGGCGGAACAGGGTCCGATCGGCACAGGATGGCACACCCTAGCGCCAATTGCGCATCGTGGAAACCTGTCTGAATGACCGGTCACGAATCGCCTTGATTTGCGTCAACGCCGCGCTTCGCCGTCCGCGCGCAGATTGAACCTATGCCCCCCCAGACAGGATCGCGCGGAATGTCCGGCTTCACCTCCCATCTCGTACCACCCGATGAGGTCCGCATGGTCTACCCCCTGGTGCGGGAGTCGGTGGCGGGGCTGGATCTGAAGACCTGGGTGGCGTTCGCGCAGAAAATCGCCAATCCCCGCCGCGCCGGGCAAAGCGGCATCCTGGCGGTGACGCGGGCGGGGCGGAACCTGCCCTGCGGCGTGTTCCTCTACCACAGGGAGGCCCAGTTGCCGGAGGGGGCGGTGCTGGTTGCCGAGCATTTCGTCGCGATGGACGTGGTCGACCCGCAGCCGGTGGTGCAGGCGCTGGTCGGGGAGCTGGACGCGCTGGCCAAGCGCCTGGACTGCGCGGCGATCCGGGTCGTGGTGCCCGGCGACGATTCGCTGCTGCGCACGGGGCTGCAGGCCGCGGGACACCGGCCGCGCGGCCTCGCCTTGTGGAAGACGGTGGATTCCGTCGCCGCGACGGCCAAGGGAGCGGCGCCGTCCGGCGGCGCCGACACGCGCGCGGCGGCGCCGCGCTGAGACGACGGCCCGCCGCTTCTGCGCTGGCGGCAGGGCGATACCGTCGCCGCGACGGGTTGTCGTGAGCAACCCCCGGCGCCGCGCACCGGGCCGGGACCGGGGCCGGGCTGCGGCACGATGGACGGGCGGCCGGCACGTGGTCAGGTGGCGCACGCCTTGCTAGGATCGTCGTCACCACAAAATCCCGCCAGTCAGCCACCTACCGACGCGGAGGAAACCATCCATGAAATGGACTGCCCTTGCCGCCGCAGCGGCCCTCGTCTGCGCCGGCCACCTGGCGCGCGCCGACGATGCCGCCGCCAGTTTTACCAGCCTTTTCAACGATGTCTGCCTGGCCAAATTCGGCCATCTCAGCGCGGTCGAGGACTGGGCGGAACAACGCAACCTGCCGCGCCTGCGCAACCCGCAGGCGGTCGCGATCTTCGCGGGAAAGCCGAACCGCGACGGCAAGATGCTGTCCTTCGCCGGCGGCGGCGTGCCCGGTTCCGGCAAGGCGTGGCTGGTGCATGACCAGACCGGCCGCTTCGTGCTGGCGACGCGGCTTGATCCGGAATCCTGCGTGACCTGGGCGCTGAAGGCCGAGCCCGCCGCGGTCGAGGCTGCCTATGCGAAAATGGTCACGGCCATGTCTCCGCCCGGCGCCACCGTGAAAGTGGTCGAGGACAGGACGGCCGATATTCCCGACGGCAGCGTGCATATCCGTGTCACGCGGATCTGGGCCGGCGCGCCATCGAACAGCCTCGCGCTGGCATTGGCGACGGTCAGCCGCCCGGGCGGGCCGTTCCAGGCCATGCTGGAAACGCAGCGCGTGTTCGATCCCGCGGACGTCATCAACCCGATGGTGCCGCTGGAACCCCCCTCGAACTAGCGCGCGATCGCGCGCGGCGGACGCGGCGCGGCGCGCGAATCACGCCCTCGAACAAAGACCAGGAGCGCGCTGATCGTTCACGGTCGGCGTGACGCCGCTCCAGCGGCCGCCGCCAGGTCGTGGATTGCCACGCTGTCACCCCGTTTAAGGGGTTGTGCGGCGACCGGGGAACGGTTACAAAATTACGCATCTGCCATGCGCTGGTCATCTGGCTCTCAACCATGACCGCGCGGAGCAGAAGAAGCGTCTGTCGTTC
>JAJZVE010000886.1 GCA_021845835.1 Pseudomonadota bacterium
CGGGCTTCGCACAGTTGCAGCAGATCGCCGCGGCGCTGGACGGTGCGCTGGCCGGCAGCCTGCCGGCGGTGGACGCGGGCTGGGTCGGCGTGGGGCAGCAGGTCGGCCAGTCCGGCCGGCATGTCACCCCGGACGTCTATCTTGCCATCGGCATTTCCGGCACGCCGCAGCATATGGCGGGCGTCGGCCTGTCGGCGCGCATCTTCGCGGTCAATAGCGACCCGGAGGCGGCGATCTTCGGCATGGCGGAGGTCGGCGTGGTGGCGGACTGGCAGCAGATCGTGCCGGACCTGCTGCGCGCGCTTACGGCGCAGCCGGCAGCACCGCCGTGAATGCGGCGAGCGGGCCGGTGCCGCACGGATCGGTCAGGGCGGACCACAGCGGGTCCGCCAGCGACGCGATGCCGGCATGGCGCAGGCAGGCCCGGAACTTCGCCGCAACCTGCGCGGCGTCGAGGGCCAGTGCGCCCGCCATGCGCCCCGTCGCCGTGCCGCCGGCGAACGCCGCGGTGATTTCGGCGGGGGGATGGCCGGGTCGATCCGGCAGACCGTCGCGGATTTCGATGCGCCCGGCGAGCGCCAGCACCGCCGGGTCCGCCAGCGCCGCCGCGGTGAGATTGTCCAGATCGACGCGGCCATGCACCAGCATGAAGCTGGTCATGAACGGAATGCTGTACTTTGCGTCCTGCAGCGTCGCGGGACGGCGGCGCGCCGCCAGCGGTCGGCACAGCCGGGCTGCGGAGGCGTTGACACCGATCACCACATGCAGCGGCGGCGCGCCGCCAAGCTGCGCGCGCACGGCCAGCGCGGCTGCCAGATAGGGGTGCGACAGGCGGCAGCTTGGCCAGGGCTTGATCTCGGTGGCTTCCCAGGCGAACGCACCCGCGTCCAGCAGTTGCGCGACCTGCTCCGGACCGGCGTCGCCGCCCAGATAGATGCGGAACAGTCCCGCCGCCCCGTCCAGCGCCTCCTCCGGCCCGGTGACGCCAGCGCGCGCCTGCAACGCCGCGTGCGTGCCGCCCATCGCCGCGAACGCCGGGTAGATCGAGCGGGCGTCGGAGCCGGTGCCGAACCCGGCCTGCTTGCCGCCGGCGGCCTGCATGTAGGCCAGCCCAAGGGCGGAGACGAGCACGTCCTCGGGCAGCCCCAGCACGATGCCGGCCGCCAGCGCGGCGCCGAAATAGCCGAACAACTGGGTGAGGAACCACTCGGAGCCCGGTCCGCTGCCGCCCGGCGCCCAGGCGCAGCCGAGCCGGCACATCAGCTCGTTGCCGAGCAGCACCCCCCGCAGCACCGTCTCGCCCGTGGCGTCCACCAGGTCCGCCGCCGCCAGCGCCGCCGGCAGCGTGACGGCGGTGGGGTGCAGGCGCGCCAGATCGTGGATGTCGTCGAAATCCAGCGTATGCACCAGGGCCGCGTTGACGTAGGCCGCCAGCCCCGGCGGCAGCCGCTCGCCGCGGCCGATCACGCGGCAGGGGCCGTGCGCGCCGATGGTGCTGCCCAGCAGCTGCGCCGTCATCGGCGAGCGGGCGCTGGCGGCGAGCGCGATCGCCGTCGCATCGGCGACATGCAGCCGCGTCCTGGCAATCAGGCGCTCCGGCGGCTGTTCCCCGGCGGCGACGATCTGCCGCACCAGCCGCCGCGACAGCGAGGCCATGCCGGGCTCCTCATGTTCCCCACCGGCGCCGATCGCCGGGCCACGCCAACAGCGCGCCGGCCGGCGGCCGGGCACAAGCGCGGCCGGGACGAATGCTGTTTTCGGCGCGCGGCCCTTCAGGCCGCCTGCCGGAGTGCCTAGCGTGCCGGGTCGAGGAACGCGGACGGGACGGCGATGACCGATCAGTGGGATGTCGTGGTGCTCGGCGCCGGCAACGCCGCGCTGTGCGCAGCCGTCGCCGCCGCCGAGGCCGGCGCGCGCGTGCTGGTGCTGGAACGCGCCCCGGCGGAGGAGCGCGGCGGCAACAGCGCCTATTCCGGCGGCGCCATCCGCGTGGCCTACGACGGTGTGGCCGACCTGCGGCGCATCATGCCCGACCTGTCGGCGGCGGAAATCGCCACCACCGATTTCGGCACCTACACCGAGGCGCAGTATTTCGACGACATCTCCCGCCTGTCCGGCTATCGCGCCGATCCGCAGCTTGCCGACCTGCTGGTCTCGCGCAGCCTGGAGACGATGCTTTGGATGCGCGACAGCGGTGTGCGCTTTGTGCCGATTTATGGGCGGCAGGCGTTCAAGGTGGACGGCAGGTTCAGGTTCTGGGGCGGCCTGACGGTGGAAGCGGCCGGCGGCGGCCGTGGCCTGGTCGACTTCCTGTTCGCGGCCGCCGAACGGCGCGGGGCCACCGTGCGCTATGGCGCGCGCGGCGTGCGGCTGCTGCAAGGCGACAACGGCATCGAGGGCATCGAAGTGGTGCAGGAGGGCCGCCGCCGCAGCGTGCGCGCCGGCGCCGTGGTGCTGGCCAGCGGCGGCTTTCACGCCAACGCGGAATGGCGCGCGCGCTACCTGGGGCCGAACTGGGACCTCGCCCTGCCGCGCGCCTCCCGCTTCAACACCGGCGACGGCATCCGCATGGCGCTGGCAGCGGGGGCAATGTCGTTCGGCCACTGGTCCGGCTGTCATTCGGTGGCCTATGACCGCGGCGCACCGCCGTTCGGCGAGCCGGGGCTGTTGAATCTGCAAAAGAACGGCTTCCCGATGGGCATCATGGTCAACGCCCGCGGCGAGCGGTTCTTCAATGAGGGGGCCGACTTCCGCAACTACATCTACGCCACGCTCGGCCGCGCCATCCTGGCCCAGCCCGGCGGCTTCGCGTGGCAGGTGTTCGACCAGACCGTCGCGCATCTGCTGTCGGACGAATATCGCGCCCGGCGCATCACCAGGGTGCAGGCGGACACGCTGGACGAACTGGCGGTCAGGCTGGAAGGCGTGGACCCGGC
>JAJZVE010000020.1 GCA_021845835.1 Pseudomonadota bacterium
GCTGCTCGCGCTGGCCGCGGAGCAGCACACGCCCGTTCACCTGGCAGCCTGGGGGCGAAGGCGTGAGGCGCATGATGGCCAGGCTCGTGACACTCTTTCCCGAACCGGACTCGCCCACCAGCGCCACGGTCTCGCCTGGCCGGACGGCAAACGTGACACCGTTCAGGGCGGAGACCACGCCGGCGTCGCTGCGGAAGCGTACGCTGAGATCGTCCACCTGGAGCAATGCCTCCGCGCCCATCGGCGCTGCCGCGCTCATGTGATGTCGAGCCGGGGATCGAGCGCGTCGCGCAACCCGTCGCCCACGAAGTTGAAGCCGGTGACGGCCAGGATAATGAACAGCCCCGGCAGCAGGGCAAGCCAGGGGGCGGTAACGAGATATTCCTGGGCGTTGTTGAGCATATTGCCCCAACTCGGCGTCGGCGGCTGAATGCCGTAGCCGAGGAAGCTGACATAGGCCTCCAGCAGAATCGCGCGGGCGACATTGAGCGTCGAGGCAACGACGATTGGCGCGATCGCGTTCGGCAGCAGCTCGCGGAACATGATGTGCGCATCCGAGGCGCCGAGAACCCTTGCCGCGAGCGCGAAGTCACGCTCCCGCAACGAACGGATCTGCGCCTCGACCACGCGTGCCACTTCCATCCACGCGGTCGCCGCGATGACGAGGGTGATGCTGAACAGGCTTGGCTGCACGAACGCGGCCAGCGCGAGCAGCAGGAAGATGGACGGGAAGCACAGAACCGCGTCGACGAAGCGCATCAGCGCGCTGCCGATCGCGCCGCCGAAATAGCCCGCCACCGTGCCGACCAGCGTGCCGACGACGGTGCTGATCGCCATCGCCGCGAAGCCGACGGTGAGCGACACCTGCCCGGCGCTCATGAGGCGGGCGAAGAGGTCGCGCCCCAGCGCGTCCGTGCCGAGGATGTGCGCGCCCATGAACGGCTCGGCGAAGCGGTGGCGGATGTCGATATGCAGGTCGTTATAGATCCACAGATACGGGCCGATCGCGCAAAGCAGCACCAGGACGATGATGGCGCCAAGCCCGAACAGCGCCAACCGGTGGCGCACGAAGCGCGCCAGGGCGCGGTTGCGCGCCCGGCGGGCCGGGGCGCTCGGTGCGCTGGTTTCGATCGCGGCGCTCATTCCGTCCCCCTTCAGTCCAGCCTGATACGCGGGTCGGCAGCCGCATAGAGCAGGTCGGCGATGAGGTTGCCGAGCAGAACGAGGATCGCGGAGAACATCAGGATCCCCATCACCACCGGGTAATCCCTGTAGCCGATCGAATCGAGGAACAGGCGGCCCATTCCCGGCCAGGTGAACACCGTCTCGGTGACCAGCGCGCCCGAGAGCAGTGTCGGCAGTTGCAGGCCGGCTATGGTGATCATTGGCAGCAGGGCATTGCGGATCGTGTGGCGGAAGAGGATGGTCCGCTCCGGCACCCCCTTGGCGCGCGCCGTGCGAATGTAGTCCTGGTTCACCACCTCGAGCATGGAGGCGCGCAGATAGCGGCTCCAGATGGCGATCGTAACGAGCGCGAGCACGACCGAAGGCGCGATCAGGTGCACCGCGTAGTCCAGGAACGAGCCATTGCCCACAGTGTAGAGATTACCCGCCGGCAGCCACGCGAGCTTCACGGAAAAGATGTAGATGACAACGAGCCCGAACCAGAAGGTCGGTATCGAGAGCGCGATCATGGCGCCGACGGTGGCCAGGTAGTCGAACACCGAATAGCGACGGATCGCACCCAGAACGCCAACCCAAGTTCCGAGAACGACAGCGATGATGGTCGAACTCACCATCAACTCCAGTGTCGGCCCGATATGCGCGGCGATGACGTCGAGCACGGGTTGGCTGTCGCGGTACGAGCGGCCCCAGTTGCCCACCAGCATGCGCCGGAACCATTCCCAGTATTGCACAGGCAGCGGGCGATCCAGCCCCATCTGATGAGCGATCAGCTTGAGCTGGGCGGGCGTCATGCCCGGTATCAGCGTGAACTCGGCTAACGGCCCGCCCGGCGCCAGATGCAGCACCGCAAAGCCGATGATGGAGACCAGCCATAGCAGCACCAACGACTGCATCAGCCGGCGGAGCAGGAAGCGGGTCACCGCCTCCCGCCCGCCCGGCCGGGGCCGCGCGTCAGGCCGCCCAGTACCACGTATTCACGTTCCAGGTGTTCGTAGACACGTAAACACTTGGCTTGTACCCGATCAGATTTTTCTTGGTGCCCTCGATGGTCGCATATTGAAAGATGGGAAGCTGGGGGAGGTCGTGGCGAATGATCTCCGCGGCCTTCCAATAGTCCGCCTTTCGTTTTGCGCGGTCGAATGTCTCCGCGCCGTCCGTCAGCAGCTTGTCCACGTCGTGGTTGACATACTCCATCGTGTTCTGCCCCGCGCCGCCCTTGGCTGGGATTGCCGAGCTTAGGAAGTATTGTGACACGTCGGGGTCCGGGCCGGTCATGAAGTCTTCACCGACCATGACGCTATCGTAGTGAGACATGTTGAAATAATCACCCCAGATGACGGCAGGCGGCATGTTCTTAATCTTCATCTCGACGCCGATATCCTGCCAGTTTTGCTGCAGAAGCTGCTGCGCCTGCTCTCGAACATGGTTGCCTGCCGTAGTCGAGTTCTGGAAGCTCAGCCGCACACCGTTCTTTTCGCGGATGCCCCCGCTTCCCGGCTTCCAGCCCGCAGCGTCGAGGATCGATTTGGCCTTGGCCGGGTCATAGACATGCGGCGCGACATGCGGGTTGTAGGCCCAGGACTGGGTCGGCAGATAGGTCGAGGTCAGCTTCGGGAGACCATAATAGATCTGCTCGACGATCGTCTTGTTGTCCATGCCGTAGTACAGGGCTTCCCGAACGGCGCGTTCCTTGAACTGGAGCTTCGAGAGATTCATCGTGATGCTCTCGATGAACGGCGCCGGCCCGACCACCACCACCCGGTCCTTCAGCTTCTTGGCCTGATTGTAATGGTCCGCCGTGATGCCCTGCAGGCCGATGTAGTCGATCGATCCCGTTTGGAACTGTGTAAACATCACCGTGAGATCGGGGATGTACTTGAAGATAATCTCCTCGAGATACGGCCCGGTGCCGAAGTAATGGGGGTTGGCCGCAAGGGTGATGTGGTCGCCCGGAACCCGCTGCTTCCACATGAACGCCCCCGTGCCGACCGGCGCCTGGTTGAACGGCGAGGTGTTCGGATCGGCCGCCTTGCCGAGGATGTGCGCCGGCACCATGAACGTCCAGCACAGGATCGAGACCATCGGCGCGTAGGGCTTCGACATCTTCCAGGTCAGTTCCGTGGGGCTCACCACGGTGATGTCGCGCATGAGCTCATAGCCGTTGCGCGACCACGCCCGGAACTTCGGATTGTTAAGCAAGTCGAACGAGAATTTGACGTCGTCGGCCGTGAACGGCTGGCCGTCATGCCACTTCACGCCCGGGCGCAGCTTCACGCGCCACGACAGCCCGTCCTTCGAGATTCCGCCATTGGTGATCGTGGGCACCTCGGCGGCGAGTTCGGGCACCAGGTCGCCCTTCTCGTTGGCGAGCCACAGCGGGCTGAACAAATTCCAGTGCACACCCTGGTCGACCTCGATGTGCGGCATCAGCGGGTTGAAAACTGTCGGTTCCTGCGAGAAGCCGATCACCACATGCCCGGTCGGCCGCTTGGGCGGAGCCGATGCGGCACGCGCCGCCCCCGGCAGTAACAGGCCGGAGGCGCCGACGGCGGCCGTCGCACCGAGCAGCCGACGGCGGGAAAGTCTGCTAATATCCATTGTTGGGGAGAGCCGAAGGTCGGAACGCGCGTCGTCGGGCATGTGAGCCTCCTGAATTTTTACGCCCGAACTGGGTCGGGCTTGCGGTTGACGTTACGGCCCATCGCATTCCTCGGAATGCACCGAGGCATCATAGACAGTTCGGTGGGAAGGCCAACGATGGCGCAGATGCCCTCGTCTGCATGACAGCCAGCGACACATGCTTGCCTGTATGCGACAGGTCCTGTGCGAGAGAATCCATAATCGGTAACGGGCGCTTAGACCGGGCCTCCAGACCAAAAATTGCGCGAGTTCGTCATACAGCTGATGGTCGGCTATGTGATCTTATCTTAATGGAGGGAACGGGAGTTGCTACAGAGAGGTTCCCTCTGGGGGAGAACGCGCGTGCAACGAAACGAGGTCTTCCATCGCGATTTCAAGCCTGCGCCTTATTGGTGGGAAGCCTTTCAGCCCATTGCCGGCGATCTGAACGATGTCCCTGTCCGAACCCGTGTCGCGATTGTCGGCGGTGGGTACGCGGGGCTTTCCACAGCGCTGGAGCTGGCTGCTAACGGTCTTGACAGCGTGGTTCTCGAGGCTGCGGAACTTGGATTTGGCGCTAGCACGCGCAATGGCGGCGCGGTCAGCGGCGGCGTCAACATCGGCAAGAGCTTTTCCGGGAAGAGCCTCGACCCGCGATCGGATCGCGCCCGCGTGTTGCTCTCCGATGGCGCGGATGCATTCAGTCTGATCGAGCGCCTGATCAACAGAGAAGGCATCCAATGCCATTGGAAAAAGACCGGGCGCTTTGTCGGCGCGTGGACGCCGGCGCACTATGCCTCGCAAGCACGCCGGGTTGACCTCCTGAACGATGCTGCGCAGTCGCAGGCCTATATGGTTCCGCGCGAACGCCAGCGCGAGGAGATGGCCAGCGATTACTACTATGGCGGTATGGTGATTGAACGCGCTGCCAATCTCCACCCCGCCTTGTACTACAAGGGGCTGCTGAATGCGTGTCGCGCGCGCGACGTCCCGGTTTGCGCGCGCGCGCCAGTGACCGGAATCCGCGAACGGGATGGCGGATGGGAGGTGGAAACGTCACGTGGCTCGCTGCAGGCGAGAGAGGTCGTGATCGCGACGAACGGGTATACCGGCGACATCACACCGGATCTAAAGCGACGCGTCGTTCCGATCGCCAGCCATATCATCGCGACCGAAGAGCTTTCGCCCGATCTCGCGGCAACGTTGATACCCAAGCACCGTACCCTGGCCGATACCCGCCGCGTCCTCTGCTATTACCGCATGTCGCCCGACGGCAGACGGATGATCTTCGGTGGACGCGCACGCTTCACACCAGCAACGCCGGCGCAGATTGCCCCGATCCTGCACCGGTTCATGACCGATCGGTTTCCGCAGTTGCGTGGCGTGAAAGTAACTCATTGCTGGACCGGCAACGTGGCCTTTACGCTGGATGCGCTCCCGCACATGGGGCGACAGGCGAACGGCATGCATTACCTGCTGGGGTGCAACGGGAGCGGCGTCGCGATGATGACCTATCTCGGCTGGCAAACGGCCCGCAAGCTCGCGGGGAAGAGCAACCAGCCCAGCGCCTTTGACGCCGGCGAATTCCCCGACCATCCGTTGTATTCCGGCAAGCCGTGGTTCCTTCCCGCGATCGGCGGCTGGTACCGGATGCGCGATGCGCTGGACCGCGGGTTGGCCGCGTTCCAGCGCTGATCAGGCTCATCGGGGCCGAGCCGGGCGTCCTTTGCGCCCCATCGCGGCGCCTGACATCCTTTTTTGCGTAGGCCGCTGCTGCGGGGCAGGCTGGAGGAGATCGATCGCCCCTTGCAGCTCGGCGACGATGTGGGCAACGCGCTGCTCGGTCAGGAACGACACGGGAGCAGAGACCGAGATCGCCGTCGAGGCTTGGCCATTGCGGTCGCGGATCGGCAGAGCAATGCCGCCACATTCTGGCACGAACTGCGCACGGTCCAGGGCGTAGCCGCGCGCCAACGTCTCGGCGACGAAGTTGCGCACATGCCGCTCCGGATAACCACGCGCGACAAAGGCAGGCGCGTTGCTCGCGAGGATCAGTTCGCGCGTCGGCACGTCGAGCGTGATCAGGATCGCCGCAGCCGCCGGTCCCAGCCCCAGCGGCAGCCGGTCGCCGATGCCGCTGGTGAGCGCCTGCAAGGGCGCCGAGCCCACATGCATGTCCAGCACCACCATGTCGAACCCGGCGCGCTCGAGCAGATAAACGGTGCATCCGTGACGTGAGGCGGTCTCGACCAGCAATGGCCGCCAGCGGGTCAGGCGATCGCGCACCGCGTCGTCGAGCTGCGCCAGCGCGAAGATCGCTGGTCCGAGGCGATAGCGTCCATGCCCCAGCTTTTCGACAAAGCCGTATCTGGCGAGCGCCGTCAGCGTGCGGTGCGTGCCCGACTTGGCCTCTTCCAGCGCGCGCGCCAGATCGGCCAGGCTCAGCCCTTCTAAGCCGGCGCGCCCGATGACCAGCAGGGCGCGCGCGGCTCGTTCGGCGTTCGAGGACGAGGAGAGTTTGGCTTTCAGCATTAATTCCAAATATCAGAATTATCGGCCCGTTTGAATCCAATTATAGAAATATCCTTGACCGGCTGGAAAGCGGGGGCGAGAGTTTCCGCGAGGCCACCCGGCCATGCCGCCGTCGCAAGGTGTTCCATCCTCCCTCGGACCCGTTGCGAGGCGCGCGCTGGCCGGGTGGCGCCCACGGAGACGAAGGCCGGCGGGATTGACGCCGGCAGCGAAGGGAGAAGGCATGACGTGGCGCATCGGCGTTGATTCTGGCGGAACGTTCACGGATGTATGTCTGTTCGACGACGCCAGCGGGCGCGTCGAGGTCTGGAAGGTTTCGTCGACGCCGGACGATCCGTCGCGCGGCATCGCCCAGGGTGTCGAGGAGGGTGTCGGCGGCATTGGCGCCGCCGTGACCGAACTCGGTTATTTCGGACATGGCACGACTGTCGGGACCAACGCGCTGATCCAGCATCGCGGCGCACGCACCGGCCTGATCACCACCGAGGGATTCCGCGACCTGTTGGAGATCGGACGCCAGAAGCGCCCGGATCTCTATGATCTGCAGGCTGACAAACCCGAGGTGCTGGTGGCGCGCGACCTGCGCCTTGAAGTGCCGGAACGGGTGCTGTTTGACGGACGGATCGAGACCGCGCTCGACGAGCAAGCGGTGCGCGAGGCGGCGCGCGCCCTGCGCCAGGCGGGCGTGCAAGCGGTCGCGATCTCGTTCCTTTACGGGTTCGTGCGGCCGGAACACGAGGCGGCTGTGCTGCGCATTATGGCCGAAGAGTTCCCCGAGGCCTTTGCCTGTGCGAGCCACGGTGTGGCGCCGGAGTTCCGCGAATATGAGCGTCTCTCGACGGTGGTGGTGAATGCCTATCTCGGTCCGGTGATGCAGGGCTATATCCAGCGCCTCGGCGAGCGGCTGACGGCCCTTGGCCTCGCCGTGCCGCCGCATCTCACCCAGTCCAATGGCGGCGTCATCGGTTTCGAGCAGGCGGGGCGGATGCCGGTGCGCACCGTGCTCTCCGGCCCTTCGACGGGCGTGATTGCGGCGCAGGAAGTCGGTCGCATGGCCGGCATCGGTAACCTCATCACGTTCGACATGGGCGGCACCAGCACGGATGTAGCGCTCCTGCAGGACGGTGTTTGTCGGCTGGCGAGCGAGGCGGTGGTGCACGGCTACCCGATCAAGGCGCCGATGCTCGACATCCATACCGTGGGCGCCGGCGGCGGCTCGATCGCGTATGTGGACAGCGGCGGCTTGCTCAAGGTCGGGCCGCGCAGCGCCGGCGCCTATCCCGGGCCCGTCTGCTACGGCAACGGCAACGAGGACCCAACCGTAACGGACGCAAACGTCGTTCTGCAGACGCTGAACCCGACGCATTTGCTCGGCGGGCGCATGGCGGTTGACCAGACGCTGGCCAAGCGGGCGATCCAACGCGTCGCAGACCGGCTCGGGATGGAACTGATGGCAACGGCACAGGGAATTCTCTCCGTCGTCACCGCCAACATGGCCCGCGCGATCCGCGTTATCTCGGTCCAACGCGGGCACGATCCACGCGATTACACGCTTGTTGCCTTCGGCGGCGCCGGGCCGCTGCACGCCGTGAGGCTGGCGCGCGAACTCGATATCGGGCGCATCCTGGTACCCCGCTATCCAGGCATTCTCTGTGCCATGGGTCTGCTGCTCACGGACCTGCGCGCGGATTTCGCCACGACGCGGCTGACCGCGCTCGGGCACGCGGCACTCGACGAGATGAGCGGCGCCTTCGCGGAGCTGACACGCCAGGCCGAGGAATGGTTCGCCGCCGAGCACATCGCGCCCGCGGCACAGCGCATCACGCGTACCGTGGACATGCGCTACGCCGGGCAGAATTACGAGATCGCGGTACCGGTGCCGGACGGGCCGGTCGTGCCCAAGACGATCGATTCGATAGCCGAGGGGTTTGCTCGTGCACATGAGCGGCTCTATGGTTTTGTCGCCGAGGGTGAGCCGGTGCAGCTCGTTACCTTCCGCACCGAGGCGGCCGGATTGGTACGCAAGGCCGAGTTCGGCAAGCTGCCGGAGCGGGGCCATGACGCCTCCGCTGCGATCATGGGAAGCCGGCAGGTGTGGCTGGCCGAGGAAGCGGGGTTCATGACCTGCCCGGTCTATGACCGCACCAAACTCGAGGCCGGGAACCGCATCCCGGGGCCGGCGGTCGTCGAACAGATGGATGCGACGACCGTGGTGCTGCCCGGCATGATGGCGCGCGTCGATGCCTATGCCAACCTGATCCTGGAGGCCGCGTGAACCAGCTCCTGCCCGTCGCGACCGGCGCCAGCATTGATCCGATCACCGTGGAGGTGATCGGCAGCGCACTGTCCTCCATCAGCGAGGAAATGGGAGAGACACTGGTGCGTGCCAGTTACTCGACCAACATCAAGGAGCGGCGCGACTGCTCGACGGCACTGTTCAACGCGCGGGGCGACACACTGTGCCAGGCCGAGCACATTCCGATGCATCTCGGCAGCTTCATCGGCATCCTGCCGCATATCCTCAAGCGCCATCCCGTAACCGAGATGCGACCGGGTGACGTGTTCATCGGCAACGACGCCTATGAGGGTGGCGGCACGCACCTGCCAGATTTCGTACTAGCAGAGCCTATCTTCGTTGACGGCGAGATCGTCGCCTGGGCGGTCAACACCGCGCACCACGCCGACTTCGCCGATCGCGGCCATGCGCACATCTACCAGGAGGGGCTGCGAATCCCACCGATCCGGCTCTACCGCGCAGGGGTACTGCAGCACGATGTGCAAGAATTAATCCTGCTCAACTGTCAGGTGCCGCGCGAGCGGCTTTCGGACCTGCGCGCGCAGATGGCGGCGAACCGACTGGGCGTCCAGCGGATGACGGTATTGTGCGCCAAATACGGACGCGACACCGTGCTCGCCGCTGGCGATGCATTGCTCGACTACGCGGAGCGCAAGATGCGCGCCGGCATTACCCTGATACCAGACGGCACCTATCGCTTCGCCGATCTATTCGACAATCCTGAAACCGACGAGGAACTCCCGGTTTCCTGTGCGATCACGGTCGCGGGCGACACGATGCATCTAGCGTTCGACGCGCCGGATCAGGTGCGTGCCGGGCTCAACATGGTCTATACCGCGCTCCTCTCCACTGTCTATTACGCAGTAAAAACGGTAGTCGACCCTACGGTATTGCCCAACGCGGGGTTAGCGCGCCCGCTGACAGTGACCGCGCGCGAGGGCAGCATTCTCAACTGCACGCATCCAGCCGCCGTCAACGGGCGCATCGCCGCCTGCCAGCGCGTGGTCGACCTCATTCACGGGGCGCTAGCGCTGGTGGTACCGGAGCGGGTGACCGCAGCGAGCAATGGCGCGGTTGCTTCCGCGACCTTTGTCGGCGAACGGCCGGACGACGGTTCGATCTGGGTATATCTCGAGACCATCGGCGGCGGCTCTGGCGCGCGGGCGACGAAGGACGGGCTCGACGGCGTGCATGTGCACATGACCAACACCTCAAACCTGCCAGCTGAGGCGCTGGAACTCGAATATCCGCTTACGTTGCTACGCTATGAACTGGTGGACGGTTCAGGCGGCGCCGGGACTCATCGCGGCGGTATGGGGCTCCGGCGAGTGTATCGTGCCGAGGCGCCGTGCAGGGTGCGCGTCGACAGTTCGCGGTTGCTTTCGGCGCCATGGGGGCTAGCTGGCGGGCTTGCCGGCGGCAGGAGCGAGTTCGTCTATGGCCCAGGGGTCAAGCCCTTCGACCACGGCTCAGGCAAGCTGGATGCTGGCCAGGTGATCGCGATCGTCACCCCGGGCGCCGGCGGCTATGGGCCACCTTCCGGACGCGACGGCGAGGCCGTCCGCCGCGACATTGCCGAAAAGCGAATTGACCGCGAGATCGCTGCGCAGGTCTATAGTTTTGCCGGGCCGTAAGAGCTGCCAACCAAAACGCCGGCGCGAAATGCCGGCGCCAACAAAGGGACAGGAGGGAGACATGTTTTCGTTGTCGCGTCGCGAGTGGTTGATCGGGGCCGCCGTCCTACCGACGCTCGCGCAGACGGCGCGGGCTGCCGCGCCAGACACGCTACGCTTCGGGCTTTCCTCCTATCCGCCGAGCCTGCAGCCGTGGGCCAATACCGGCACCGCGGCGCTCACCGTCAAGACGCTGCTGCATCGCGGCCTGCTGATGTTCGACACCAGCGGTCAGGTGGCGGGCGCCCTGGCGACCAAGTGGGCGCGCGACGGCAACACCGGCTGGCACTTTACCCTGGGCGATGCCGTGTTCCACAACGGAGCACCGGTGACGTCCGCGGATGTGAAGTGGAGCCTGGAGCAGATCATGGCGCCGACCTCGACCGCCTATCTGCGCGGCCAGTTCGAGGTCATTGCTTCGATCGAAACGCCGGACGCGAAGACGGTACGGATCGTCACCAAGCAACCGATCGTGACACTGCCGTTGATGCTTGCGACACCCTTCGCGCCGATCATCGCCAGGGACTCTCTCAACGCGGTAGGTGGCATCGGCGCCGGGCCCTACACGCTCACGTCGCACGAGCAGGGCGTCTCGCTCTCGTTCGCGGCGTTTCCAAAATTCTATCAGCCAGGACACCCGAAGCTGAAGCACATCCACATGCCGGTTTATGCTGATGAGAACGCGCGCGTCGCGGCGCTGCAATCGG
Source organism: Pseudomonadota bacterium (assembly GCA_021845835.1). The sequence goes on from JAJZVE010000020.1 coordinate 11,013, forward strand.
GCGATGTGGACATGATCGAGTATGTTCCGTGGCAATCGATGACGTCGATCGAGAAGAACCCAAAGCTGCATCTGAGTACCGTCGACGGGCCATACATGGCGCTCGCTTTCAACGGCGGCACGGGTCCCTTCAAGGACGAGCGACTGCGCCAGGCTGTCGCGCATGCCATCCGCCGGCAGGATATCGTCGCCGCCGCGTTCTATGGCCGCGGCACAGTGCTCGAAGGCCTGCCGATAACCAAGACAAGCCCGTTCTATGACCCGAAATACGCCCATGGCTGGAACTACGATCCGAAGCTCGCGAAGAAGCTGATGGCCGAGGCAGGCGTGCCCAACGGCTTCAACTGCACGCTGCTTTCCACGGCGCAGTACGGCATGCACCTGGCGACCGCACAGGTGGTGCAGCAGCATCTTGGTGAGATCGGGATCAAGGTGAAGCTCGACCTTCCAGACTGGGCGACGCGCGTAGCCATGGGCAATCGCGGCCAGTACGAGTTCTGCGTGCAGGGCCAGACAGCGGACAACAACGACCCCGATGGGCTTTCGGCTTATATCGACGGCACCCTGCCGCCGGATAACTCGCGCAGCTACCACCTGCCAACGCCGGAGATTCACAAGCTGCTGGTCGAGGGGCGTGCCGAGTTCGACCCGGCAAAGCGCCGCGCGATTTACGACGAACTGCAGAAAGTAGCAATCAAGGTGGTGCCGCTCGCATCGTTGTGCTGGCGCGAGCAAGGCTATGCAATGAAGAAGAACGTGCGAGGCTTTATCAACATGCCGGGTGGTCTCAACTTTTATTCAGGCTACTCGCTGGAGAACGTGTACTTCGCATGACAGTGCGCCGCGCAAGCGGCGGCGGGCCCGTTTGCAGGGCGCCCGCGCCGCGGCTCTGACATGCTGTACGTGCTGAAGCGGATCGGGGTTTCCTTGCTCCTCGTCTGGGTGGTGGCGACGATCGTGTTCCTGGCCATCCGGCTGGTGCCGGGGAACCCCGCGGAGATCCTGTTGAGCCAAGGTGGCGTGGCGCCGCCCCCTGGTGCGGTGGCGCAGTTGCGCGCCCAGCTCGGGCTCAACCAGCCGCTCGGCGTGCAATATGTCGAGGATATGCGCCGGCTGCTTATGGGCAATCTCGGCACGTCGATGCAGGACCAGTCGCCGGTGGCGGACGAGATCCTGCGCCGGTTGCCGCGCACGCTGGAGCTGATCGTGGCGGCGGCCATTCTCTCCGTGCTTGTGGGTCTGCCTTCGGGGTTGCTGGCGGCGATATGGCGCGGCGGAATGTTCGACCGCGTCGCCTCGTGGCTCGCCGCAGTCGCGCTGGCGGTACCAGTTTTCGTCGTCGGCACGCTGATGATCGAGATCTTCGCTCTTGGGCTGCACTGGGCGCCGGCGGGTGGCTACGTGTCGTTCGCGCGCCACCCGCTGCGTCACCTGGCGTTGCTGGCGATGCCAGCGACGACCATCGCCGTGGGGCTGGCCGCGATCCTGTTCCGCATGACGCGCGCCTCGGTGCTCGACGTGTCAATGCGCGACTACATCCGCACCGCGCGCGCCAAGGGGGTGGCACCACGGCGCATTCTGGCGCGCCACGTGCTGCGTAATGCCCTGATGCCCATCGTAACCGTGCTGGCGCTCAATCTAGGCTCGCTCCTCGGTGGCACAGTGCTGGTGGAATACGTGTTCAACTGGCCAGGGCTGTCAGGCCTGTTGGTAAGTGCAGTGAACGCGCGCGACTATCCGGAGGTACAGGGCGTGGTGCTCGTGATCTCCGTTCTGTTCGTGGCGCTGAACCTGGCGGTGGATCTGCTCTACGCGGTGCTTGATCCGCGCGTACGGCAAGGCTGATGCGGCGGTTGCGCCTCGGACCCGTGGTGGCGGTGGGCGCGATCGCAACGGTTGCTCTGCTGACGCCGTTCCTGGGGCTCGCGAACCCGCTGCACATGGATATCGCGCACCGGCTGGCGCCGCCATCGCCCGCGCATCCGCTGGGGACGGATGCCTACGGACGCGGCGTGCTGTCGCGACTGCTATGGGGCGCGCGGGTATCGCTGATGGTTGCGTCCTCCTCCTCGCTGCTGGCGTGCGTATTCGGTACGGCACTAGGCCTGGCTGGCGGGTTCCTCCGTGGCCCGGTGGAGTTTCTTGCCCTGCGCGGCATGGACGTGGTGCTGTGCTTTCCCCCGCTGCTGCTGGCGCTGCTGGTCGTGACGCTGTTGGGCCCGGGAGCGGGGACGCTGATCCCGGTGCTGGTGGTGCTGTACCTGCCGGGCTTCGTGCGTGTCGTCTATGCCGGCGTGATTTCGGTGCGCACGCAGGATTATGTCGAAGCGATGCGCTCGCTCGGCGCGGGTCGCATGCGTATCATGCTGCGCACCATCCTGCCCAATGTAGGCGGACCGGTGCTGGTGCAGTTGAGCCTGGCCGCCGCTTCAGCGGTGGTGCTGGAGTCGGGGCTTTCGTTCCTCGGGCTTGGCGTTGTACCGCCCACGCCGTCCTGGGGCCTGATGATTGGTGCGGCGCGCGCGACCATGGCGCAGGCACCGCTGCTGCTGCTCTGGCCCTGTCTGGCGCTGAGCGTGACAATTCTTGCCCTCAATGCTTTGTGCGACGCTCTGCGCGACGCTGTCGATCCGCACGGCATGACACGGCGCGCGCATCGGGCCGGCATACTGGAGCGCCTTGCGCCCGGACTGCTGCCCGCACGGGGCCCGGCGCTACAGGTGGTCGGGCTGACGATCGCGATCGACACACCCGCAGGCACCATCCACCCTGTGCGCGACGTGTCTCTCACTGTGATGCCGCACGAGACGCTGGCGCTGGTCGGTGAGAGTGGTTCCGGAAAATCGCTCACAGGGCTAGCGACGATGGGGCTGTTGCCGTCGATCGCGCGCGTCGAGCGTGGGGCGGTGTGGGTCGAGGGACGTGACGTGCTGCGGCTCGATGAGGCGGTGCTCAGGCGGCTGCGCGGCGAGATGGTGGCCATGATCTTCCAGGATCCGCTGTCCAGCCTCAACCCGGTACAGCGGATTGCCCCTCAGATTGCAGAGGCCATCCAAGCGCACAGCGCGGGCGCTGGAAAGGCAGCGAAGCGGCGGGCAGTGGAACTGCTGCGCCACGTTGGCATTCCCGATCCGGAACGTCGGGCTCATAACTTCCCGCACGAGATGTCCGGTGGCATGCGGCAGCGCGCGATGATCGCGATGGCGATCGCCAACCACCCGCGGCTGCTGATCGCTGACGAGCCGACCACGGCGCTCGACGTTACCATCCAAGCGCAGGTGCTGGAACTGCTGGCCGGGTTGCGACACGAGAGCGGCATGGCGCTGGTATTCATCACCCACTCGCTGCCGGTTGTCGCGGAGATCGCGGATCGGGTATCCGTGATGTACGCTGGCGAGATCGTCGAGCAGGGGCGGGTCACAGAGGTCTTCGCGCGCCCGCTGCATCCCTACACCGCGGCGCTGTTGGCCAGCGTGCCGCGCGAGGATGGCAGCCTGCCGGAGCCGATTCCCGGCACCGTACCGCCGCCAAGCGCGTTGCCGCCGGGCTGCGCGTTTGCCCCGCGCTGCCGGCATGTGGCAGCCGCGTGCAGGACCGGCGTCTTGCCGTTGATGGAGGTCGAACCGGGACGATTGACGCGCTGTTGCCGCTGGAGCGATCTGGCATGACGCCGATCATCACCGCCGAGAATCTCAGCAAACATTTCCCTTCGCGGCACGTGTTGGGTCGTGGCAAGCCGGTGCAGGCCGTGTCCGGGTTCTCACTCGCCGTCAGGCGCGGCGAAGCGGTCGGGCTGGTGGGCGAGAGTGGCTCGGGCAAGAGCACGATCGGCCGGCTGTTGCTTGGACTGCTGCCGCCGAGTGCCGGGCGCGTGGTGCTGGACGGAACGGATATAGGAAAGGCGGATGCGGCGACACTGCGCCGGTTGCGCCGGCGCATGCAACTCGTCTTCCAGGATCCGTATTCCAGCCTCGATCCGCGCCGCACCGTCGGCGCGCAGATCGCCGACGGGCTTGCGATCCATCGCGTTGTGCCGCCTGCCGAGCGGCACGGGCGTGTTGAGGCGCTGCTGACGCAGGTAGGCCTCACGGCGGCGCACGCCGAGCGCTATCCACATGAGTTCAGCGGCGGCCAACGACAGCGTGTCGGGATCGCGCGGGCGCTGGCTACGGAGCCGGATTTCCTGGTGGCCGACGAGCCGGTCTCGGCGCTGGATGTCTCGGTACAGGCGCAGGTGTTGGCGCTGCTCGCCGATCTGCGTCGGCGGCTCGGGCTCGCGATGCTCTTCATCAGCCACGACCTACCGGTGGTGCGCAGCATCTGCGACCGCGCGGTGGTGCTCTATCTCGGGCGGGTGATGGAGGAAGGACCCGCTGCGGACGTGTTCGAGCGGCCGCGCCACCCCTACACGAAGGCGCTGCTGTCCGCCTCCCCGACGCTCGACCCGGCGCGGCGGCGTACACGCATCCTGCTCGCGGGCGATCCGCCGAGCCCCGCCGACCCGCCCTCCGGCTGCGTGTTCCGCACCCGCTGCCCGTGGGCCAAGCCGGCCTGCGCCGACACGATACCGCAACTGTCCAATCTCGGTCCCGGGCATCGCGTGGCATGCCTGCGGGTGGACGAGATCGCGGACATCGACCAGGAGTGAGGAAGGCCCATGGCACAGCCGCTCGAGACGATCGTCACCGACGAGAAGCTGCCGCCGCGCACCGATGTCGTTGTCATCGGCGGTGGCGTCGTGGGGGTGGGTGCCGCGCTTACGCTGGCGCGGCAGGGTGTGTCGGTGCTGCTGTGCGAGAAGGGACGGCTCGCCGGTGAGCAGTCCAGCCGCAACTGGGGCTGGGTGCGCAAGACCAACCGCGACCTGCGCGAGGTGCCGCTGATCATCGAGAGCCTCCGCCTGTGGAACGAGATGACGCGCGAAGGCATCGACACCGGCTATCGCGAATGCGGCATCCTCTACATCGACCAGAACGACGCTGACCGCGAGCGGCACGAGCGCTGGCTCGCGCTGGTCGAACCCTTCCAGATCGGCAGCCGCATCATCGAGGGTGAGGCGCTGGCGGAAAAGCTCCCGGGCGCGACCCGGCGGTTCAAGAGCGCGATCTACACGCCGACCGACGGCCGTGCGGAGCCGCAGAAGGCGGTGACGGCGATGGCCGCGGCGGCGCGGACGGCAGGGGCGGTGATCGTCCAGAACTGCGCGGTGCGTGGGCTCGACCTGCGCGCCGGGCGCGTCGCGGGCGTGGTGACGGAGCATGGTCGCGTCGCCTGCGACAGCGCGATTCTCGCCGGCGGCGCCTGGTCGCGGCTGTTCTGCGGCAGTCTCGGCCTGCGCCTGCCGCAGCTCAAGGTGCGCGCGACGGTGCTGCGTACTGCACCGATCGAGAACGGGCCCGAAACCTCCGCCTGGCTTGGAGACTTCAGCTACCGTAAGCGCCAAGACGGCGGATACACGATCGCCAACGGGCGCGGCAACGTGGTGCCGCTGGTGCCGGACAGCTTCCGGTTCTTCCGCGAGTTCCTGCCCGCAATGCGCGCGGAGCGGCGTGGTATCCGGCTGCGACTGACGGAGCGGTTCTTCAAGGAAGCAATGACCCCG
>JAJZVE010000887.1 GCA_021845835.1 Pseudomonadota bacterium
TCTGCTGCGCGGCCTGCTCAGCCTCCTGCGTCCGCAGGAGGCCGTGGCTCAGCGGCCGTAGCGGGCGGTGAAGCTCGCCTTGGCCAATGTCGCGTAGTGGGTGACGAAGCCGACCACGGCGGCGGTCGGGTTGGGCGGCACCTCCAGCTTGTCGGTCTTCACGGCATAGATCGTGAAGATGTAGCGGTGCGGCTTGTCGCCCTTGGGCGGGCAGGGGCCGCCATAGCCCTCGGTTCCGTAGTCGGTCCGCCCCAGCACGGCGCCAGCCGGCTGCTTGCCGGGCGCGCCGGCGCCTTCCGGCAGGCTGGTGACCGAGGCGGGGATGTCATACATCACCCAATGCCAGAAACCGCTGCCGGTCGGCGCGTCGGGATCATAGACGGTCAGAACGTAGCCCTTGGTGCCGGCCGGCGCGCCGTGCCAGGACAGGGCGGGCGAGACGTTCTGGCCGGTGCAGCCGAAGCTGTTGAACACGTACTTGTCGGCGATCCTGCCGCCGGCCTTGATGTCGGGGCTGGTCAGCGTGAACTGGCCCGCCATGGCCGGCGCGGCCGCCAGACCGAGCATGAGGAGCGAGGCGACGAAGGCGCGCATACGGTATCCTCCCGTGTTGTCAGGCGTTTCCAGGGCGGATCATAGAGCCGATCCGGCGGATTGCCAGCAATCCCTGCGTCTGGCCGGGCGTTGGGCGGCGTCCTAGAGTGGCCCTCGGTGACGGCGGGAGGGTGAAATGGCGCGGCATCGTATCGGTGTGATCGGCTTGGGCAAGATCGCGCAGGACCAGCACCTGCCGGTGATTGCGGCGAGCGGGACGTTCGAACTGGCGGCCGTGTGCAGCCAGCGCGGCCTGACGGTGCCGGGGGCGGAGGCGTTCCGGGATCCGTTCGAGATGCTGAATGCCGACCTTGCGCTGGACGCGGTGGCGATCTGCACGCCGCCGCAGGCGCGCCACGCCATCGCCCGCGCGGCCCTGGCCGCCGGCAAGCACGTGATGCTGGAAAAGCCGCCGACCGCGACCTTGGCCGAGCTCTCGGACCTCGCGGCCGAGGCGGCGCGGCGCGGACGCGTGCTGATGACGACCTGGCACTCGCAATACAACGCGGCCGTCGATGCGGCGCGCGAGCGGCTGGCGCACGAGACCGTGACGCGCCTGTTCATCGACTGGAAGGAGGATGTCCGCAAATGGCATCCTGGCCAGGCCTGGATCTGGCGCGCCGGCGGTTTCGGCGTGTTCGATCCGGGGATCAACGCGCTGTCGATCGCAACCAAGATCATGCCGCAGCCGCTGTTCATCGCCGCGGCGGACCTGCTGACGCCGGCCAACGCCGATTCACCGATCGCCGCCACGCTGCGCTTTGCCGGGGCGGGCGAACTGCGCGCGGAGTTCGACTGGCGGCAGACCGGCGGCGAAGTGTGGGAGATCACGGTCGGCACCGCCTCCGGCCACAGATTCGTGCTGTCGGCGGGTGGGTCACGGCTCGCGGTGGATGGGGCGGAGGTGGTGGCGGCGCCGCCGCAGGAATACCAGGGCATCTATCGGCATTTCGACACGCTGCTGCGCGAGGGTCGCAGCCATGTCGATGCGCGGCCGCTGGAACTGGTGGCCGATGCGTTCCTGCTCGGCACACGCACCGCAACCGAACCATTCCACGATTGAACCGACCAGGGCTTGTTGGCGTGGACAGCCCGCCGGCACCGGCGCCGACATGATGGGGCAGTTGCACCAGTCCGATGAGAGGGCAGCCCCGATGGAACTGAACCAGCGCCGCTGCGCAGGTCAGTCCGGTGCGACGGGTTCCCGCAGCGGCTCATCGAGCACGGCGCGCAGCTTGCGGGCGAGCATTTCCAGTGTGTACGGCTTCGGCAGCAGCTGCACGCCGAGGTCGAGGATGCCGTGGTGCACAATGGCATTGCGCGCATAGCCGGTGGTGAACAGCACCTTCAGCCCCGGCCGCCGTGCCTGCGCCGCCTCGGACAGCGCGCGGCCGTTGCGCCCGCCCGGCAGGCCGACATCCGTGAACAGCAGCGCGATCTCGGGATGCGCGTCGAGCATGGCGAGACCGCGCTCGGCGTCCTCGGCCTGCAGCACGCGATAGCCGAGATGGCCCAGCGCGCTGACCGCGTACGCGCGCACGTCCTCATGGTCTTCGACCACCAGCACGGTTTCGTGGCCCTCGGGCACCTGCTGCGTCGGCAGGTCGGTCTCCGGCGCGACCTCGCCCTCGCCGACATGGCGCGGCAGATACAGCTTGACCGTCGTGCCCTGGCCGGGCTCGCTGTAGATCTTCACCGTGCCGCCGGATTGCCGCACGAAGCCATAGACCTGGCTGAGGCCGAGCCCGGTGCCCGCGCCTTCCGGCTTGGTGGTGAAGAACGGCTCGAAGGCGCGCCGCATCACCTCCGCATTCATGCCCGCGCCGCTGTCGCTGACCGCGACCAGCACGAACTGCCCCGGCTTTGCCTCGGGATTCGTGGCGGCATATTCGTCGTCGAGCAGCGTGTTGCCGGTCTCCAGCGTCAGCCGCCCGCCGTCCGGCATCGCGTCGCGCGCGTTGACCGCAAGATTGAGGATCGCGTTTTCCAGCTGGTTGCGGTCAATGCTGGTGCGCCACAGCCCGCCGGCCAGCACGGTCTCCACCGCGATCTGCTCGCCCAGCGTGCGGCGCAGCAGTTCCGACATGCCAGCGATCAGCCGGTTTACGTCGGTGACTTCCGGGCGTAGTGCCTGTTTGCGCGAGAAGGCCAGCAGCCGATGCACCAGCGCCGCGCCACGCTGCGCCGCATCGCTGATGCCGGCCAGCACGCGGCGGGAGGTTTCATCAAGCCCGGTGAGGCGCCGGGTCAGCAGGTCGGCGCCGCCCAGGATCGCGGTGAGCAGGTTGTTGAAGTCGTGCGCCACGCCGCCGGTGAGCTGCCCCACCGTCTCCATCTTC
>JAJZVE010000888.1 GCA_021845835.1 Pseudomonadota bacterium
ACCAACGGGCGCTGGCAATCGACGCCGCACCGGGTGAAGAACCTGTCGGGCGGCGACCGCTATTCCTGCCCGTATTTCTTCGACATGAGCATGGACAGCACCGTCGCCTGCCTGCCGAGCTGCACCGACGCCGCCAATCCGCCGCGTCATCCGCCGGTGCGCTACGGCGACTATCTGATGGAACGGCTCAACCGCAACTACGCCTATCGCAAGCCCGACTGAGCCGTTGCCGCTTCAGCGCGGCGGATGCAGCTCCGCCGCGTGCCGCGTCACGCTGCGCCGGCCGCGCTTGAACACGGCGAGCGGATGCGCGATCTCCGCCACCGCCTGCTGCGGCGAGGTGGCGTCGATCACCGCGAGGTCCGCCGGGTTGCCGACCGCGACGCCATAGTCGCGCAGGTTGAGCAGCCGCGCCGAGCGCGTCGTGAGCATGTCGAAACAGGCGCCGAGCCGCTCGCGCTCGCCGACCTGCAGGATGTTGGCGTGCAGGTTGGCCATGCGCAGCAGCGAACAGTCGCCGAACGGCGTGAACGGGTTGAGCACGTTGTTGGTGGAGATCGAGCAGGTCACCCCGGCTTCATCGAGCAGGTTGGCGTCCACCACGCCGCGGCGGACATTGTGGGTCTGGTCGCGGCCCATCAGGAACAGGTCGGTCGCCGGCAGGATGGTGACCGCCACGCCGGCATCGGCCAGACGCCGGCCCCAGTCCCGCAATTCGTCCGGCGGCAGGGTGGAGAGCTTGGTCATGTGCCCGACCGCGACGCGCCCGCCGAGCCGGTATTCCTCGGTCAGTTCGCAGACGAGGCCGATGTCCAGGTCGGTCGGCGCGTTGCCGAAATCGAGATGCATGTCGATATCGACACCGTATTCCCGCGCCAGCGCGAAGATGCGCCGGATCTGCCCCGGATGGTCGGTGTCGTAGCCGGGGGCGGCGCCGATCACGCGCGCGCCGTTGCGCAGGGCCGCGACCAGCAGCTCCTCGGTGCCCGGATTGTTGGTCAGCCCCTCCTGCGGAAAGACGCAGATTTCCACGTCGATCGCCCAGCCATAGGCGGCCGCCGCCGCCTTCACGCCCTCGAACCCGCGCAGGCCGACGCCGGGATCGACCTCGACATGGGTGCGCATGCGCGTGGTGCCGTGGCTGATGCATTTCTCCAGCGTGCGGCTGGCGCGCGCGATCACGTCCTCCACCGTGAACGTGTGCTTGACGGCCGACACCCGCGCGACCGCGCGCGCCTCGCGCCCCGGCGCCGGCGCGCAACGGTCGATGATGCAGGACTTGTCGAGATGGATATGCGTCTCGATCAGCCCGCCGCAGACCAGCCGGCCGCCGGCGTCATACGCCGGTCCCTCGGCGGCGAGATCGGGGGCGATCGCGACGATGCGCCCGTCCTGCACGCCGATATCGACCGGCGGCGCATCGGCGGCGGCTTCGGGCAGGCGCGCCCGGCGGAGGATCAGGTCCATGCGGCGACTCTCGCGAAGGGTACGATATCCGTCGAGCCTAGCCGATCCCGCGCCGCCGCACAGCCCGCGTTGCCAGCCCGGTGACAGGCGGCTTACACTCGGCATGGCCAAAGTCATAACGCGCACGGGGAGGCGGAGCATGGCAGGGATCGGACGGCGCGGCTTGTTGGTTTCGGCGGCGGCAACCACGCTGGCGGCTCCCGCGATCCGCGGCAGCCGGGCAGCGGCGGCGAAGAAGCTGGTGCTCGGCGGCTCGGTGCCGCTCAGCGGCGTCGCGGCGGAAACCGGGCTCAATGTCCACAACGGCTATCTGGTCGCGGTGAAATACCTCAACGAGGTCGTCGGCGGCGTGGAGATCGGCGGCACGCGGTATCTGCTCGACCTGCGCATGTTCGACGACGCCTCCGACCCGTCGCGGGCGGTGACGCTGATCCAGCGGCAGATCGACGACGGGGTGGATTTCTTCCTCGGCTCCTTCGGCAGCAACATCGTGCTGCCCACCGCGGCGATCACGGAAAGCGCGGAGAAGCCGATGGTGCAGGCCGGCGGCGGATCGGACCAGATCTTCACCCAGGGCTACCGCTACGTGTTCGGCTTCTACCCGCGCGCCTCGCGGCAGTTCACCTCCACCGTCGCGTGGCTGAAGACGCTGTCGCCGGCGCCGAAGACGATCTCGGTCATCTCCACCAACGACGCCTTCTCCAAGCCGCTGGCGCGCGGCGCCATCGCCGACTGCAAGGCGGCCGGCATCGAGGTGCTGGACCATTTCGATCTGCCGGCGCAGGTCACCGACGTGTCGGGCGTGATGGCCTCGATCCGCGCGCGCACGCCGGACATCCTGGCCTGCACCACGCACGACCAGGATTCGCTGCTGCTGACCAAGCAGATGGTCGCCACCGGCACCAACGTGAAGATGCTGTACCAGGACCTCGGCCCGCAGCTCGCCAGCTACCGCAGCGCGCTCGGCAAATACGCCGACGGCATCACGTTCCAGCAGTACTGGGACAAGCACGTCACGTTCAAGGACAAGTTCTTCGGCAGCGCCGGCAAGTTCGCCGAGTACTACGCGAAGAACGTGACGCGCCCGATCGCCTATCACTGCGCCGCCGGCGCCGCCTGCATCGTCACGTTCGTGCAGGCGATGCAGCACGCGAAAAGCGTGGACCCGAAGGCGGTGCGCGACGCGCTCACAGCAATCGACATCGAGACGCTGTATGGCCGCGTCAAGTTCACGCCGCAGGGCGACGGCGACCCGGTGATCATGGGGCCGGGCGTGGGGCAGGTGCAGCATGGCGGGATGGAGTTCGTCTATCCGGCAGGCGGCAAGACCGCCGACGTGATCTATCCGATGCCGCGCTGGGATGCCCGTGGCTGATCCACGCCGGTCCGCGCGATGCTGACGCTGCAGACGATCGCCGACGGGCTGGTGCTCGGCGGGCTTTACGCCCTCGCGGCGGTCGGATT
>JAJZVE010000021.1:0-12445 GCA_021845835.1 Pseudomonadota bacterium
GATGATCAGGCAGCCCGGCCGCGTCGCCCGATCGGCCAGGAAAGCCGCCGCCGAAGCGTAGGTCGCGACGTGATGACCCGCGACCTCCAGCAGGAAGCGCAACGAATCGAGCACGGCCGCATCATCATCAACAATCGCAGCCGCGCAGTCGCGTCCATCTGTCACGCCGTCGCGCTCCGGGGGTCAACATCAGGGTCAACATGCCACCGCGCGTTGCGCCCCAAACTGATCTACATCATGTAACGGGCGGCGTGGAATTGATCCAGGTCATTGCTCGGTCGCTTCGGATGCCGGCGCCTGCGGCAGCGTGAAGCGGAACACCGTGCCGCCGCCGGGATTCGGCTCCGCCCAGATGCGCCCGCCGTGCGATTCGACGATGGTGCGGCAGATCGACAGGCCGATCCCCATGCCGTCCTGCTTGGTGGTCACGAACGGCTGGAACAACTGCACCGCCACCTCCGGCGCGAGGCCGGGGCCGGTGTCGGCGACGCAGATGCGCACCTCGCCCGGCAGCACGCGCGCCTCCACCGTCAGGTCGCGGCGCGGTGCCGTGTCCATCGCCTCCACGGCGTTGCGCATCAGGTTCAGCAGCACCTGCTGCACCTGCACCCGCTCCACCAGCACCGCCGGCAAATCGGCGGGCAGGCGGAGCGTGACATGCACGTTGCGCTCGCGCGCCCCGAGCAGCGCCAGCGCGCTCGCCTCCTCGATCAGCGTGCTCACCGATTCCGGCCGGCGCTGCATTTCCCCGCGCGCGACGAAGGCGCGCAGCCGGCGGATGATCTCGCCCGCGCGCAGGGTCTGCTGCGCGGCCAGCCCCATGGCGTCGCGCACGCGCACCAGATCCGGCTGCGCCACGTCCAGCAGCCGCTGCGCGCCGCGCAGATAATTGGCCGCCGCCGTCAGCGGCTGGTTCACTTCATGCGCCAGCGCCGCCGCCATCTGCCCGGTCGAGCGCAGGCGCGAGGCGTGCAGCAGTTCGTGTTGCAGTTCCTGCAGGCGGGCACGGGCCTTCTGCGATTCGGTCAGATCGCGGATGAAGCCGATGAACACGCGTCGCCCGCCCGCACGGGCCTCGCCCACCGACAGTTCCATCGGGAACGTGCTGCCGTCCTTGCGCAGCCCCACGACCACGCGGCCGATGCCGATGATGCGGCGTTCCCCGGTCGCCAGATAGCGCTGCAGATAGGTGTCGTGCTCCTCGCGGTATGGCGACGGCATCAGCAGCTTCACGTTCTGCCCGCAGGTTTCCGCCGCGGCGTAGCCGAACTGGCGTTCCGCGGCGAGGCTGAATTCCTCGATGATGCCGCGCTCGTCGATCACCACCATCGCGTCCGGTACGGTGGCAAGGATGGCCCGCAGATAGGCCTCGCGCCGCGTCGAATGGGCCACCGCGGTCAGCCGGCGGCGCGCTGCGCGGCCTGCACCAGCCGGACCAGTTCCGGCAGGCTGCGCACCTGCAACTTCTCCATCACGCGCGTGCGATGCACCTCGATGGTGCGCGGGCTGGCGCCGAGGGCGATGGCAATTTCCTTGCTCGCCTGGCCGGCTACCATCCCCTGCAGCACCTCGTGCTCCCGCGGCGTCAACGTGGCCACGCGCCGGGCCGCGTCCGCGCTTGCCGCTTCCGCTTCATGGATCGCCTGTCCCGTGTGCAGCGCACGGCGCACGGCATCGAGCAGTTGGTCATCCTCGAACGGCTTTTCCAGGAAGTCGAGCGCGCCCTCCTTCATCGCCTGCACCGCGGTCGGCACGTCGCCGTGGCCGGTCATGACGATGACGGGAATGCGCAGGCCCTGCGCGGCGAGCCGCGCCTGCAGCTCCAGTCCGCCGAGGCCCGGCATGCGCACATCGGTCAGCAGGCAGCCGACCGGATGTCCGGCCGCGGCCTGCAGGAACGCCTCCGCGGTCGCGTGCGTGGCCACGGCAAGGCCGGCCGATTCGAGCAGGAAACACACCGACGCGCGCACAGCTTCGTCATCGTCCACCACATGCACGACGGCGGAGTCGTTCATGGTCCCGGCCCGTCCGCAATCCCCCGTACGTCGTACGTAGTCCCCCGTACGCAGTCGCACGGATTCCGCGACACCCCACCGGCCGGCAATGTCTGGCCCGACACAGCGACACGCGGGGCAGGAGGACGAAATGCAGATCTCACATCATTCGATCCCAGAACAGCCGCACCGCGCCGGGCTGCCGTTCCCGCCGGCCGCCACCGACCCGGCACCACGGCTGCCCGCTCTCGATCCTCTGGAACAACTGGCCGTCACGGTCACGCTGCGCAAGGATGCAGAGATCTACGGTCAAGGCGATGATGCGCGATATTGCTACCGAATTCTGAGCGGTTGCATCCGTTCGGTCAAGCTTATGGAGGATGGTCGCAGGCAGGTGAACGAATTCCTGCTGCCAGGCGACTGGTTCGGCTTCGAGGCACTGGCCGAGCACGCATTCGCCGCCGAGGCGGTCAGCGAAGTCGTGCTGCGCCGCTACCCGCGGCGCGCCATCGATGCCCTGGCGGAGCAGGATCCCCGCATCGCCCGTTGGCTGTTCGATCTGGCCGCCGGCCAGTTGCGCGCCGCGCGCGAGCGCATGGTGACGCTCGGGCGCAAGACCGCGGCGGAGCGGATCGCCGGCTTCCTGCTGGAAATGGGGCGGCGCATGCCGCAGGACGACCATACCGGCGCGGTCAGGATGCCGATGAGCCGCACCGATGTCGCCGACCACCTCGGGCTGACCATCGAGACCGTCTGCCGCTGCCTCGCCCAGTTCCGCCGCGAGGGCAGCATCCGCCTGGCGCGCAGCAGCTTTGCCGTGCAGAGCCGCGCCGCCCTGCACGCCCACGCCCACGCCCACGCCCACGCCAGCGCCAGCGCCAGCGCCACCGTCCACTGACCGCCGCCCGCCCGCGCTTGACCGAGGTCAATGCCGCGGGCGGCGGAAACGCCCCTGATACGCCGGTCGCACGTGGAGACGCAGCATGTCCGGCGACTCCGTCCTGGCCCGCGAGCAAGCCCTGCCCGGCGCCGTCCGGCCTGCTCCGTCGGCACGCCGCGGACGGCGGCGATGGCTGCTGCCGCTGCTCGCGGCGGTGGTGCTGCTCGGCGGCGGCGCCGTCGCCTGGTGGCTGGCGGAGCCGCCGGCGGCGGCGGACGCGGTCATCGCCTACGGCACCATCGACATCCGCCAGACACAGCTCGCCTTCAATGCCAGCGACCGCATCCGCAGCCTGCGGGTGCAGGAGGGCGACCGGGTGCGGCAGGGGCAGTTGCTCGCCGAGCTGGACACGACCCGCCTCGCCGCCGCCGCCGACAAGGCGAAGGCGGACGTGGAGGCGGCGCGCACCAGCCTCGCCCGGCTGCGCAACGGCAGCCGGCCGGAGGAGATCGCCCAGGCGCGTGCCGCCCTCGCCGCCGCCCAGGCGACCGAAGCGAACGCCCGCGTCACCTTCGACCGCTATGCCAAACTCGCTCTCACCAGCGCCGAGTCGCTGCAGAACCGCGACACCGCCGAGCAGGCGCTGAAGGTCGCCTCCGCCAACCGCGACTCGGCCGAGCAGGCGCTGGCGCTGGCCGTCGAGGGGCCGCGCTGGGAGGATATCGCGGTCGCCGCCGCGCAACTGCGCGCCGCCGAGGCAGCCTCGGCGCTCGCCGCGACGCAGTTGGCCGATGCCCGCCTCTATGCGCCGGCCGCCGGCGCGATCGAGGACCGCATCCTGGAACCGGGCGACATGGCCGCACCCGACCGCCCGGTGCTGACGCTCGATCTCGACAATCCGGTCTATGCCCGCGCCTATCTGCCGGAGCGCCAGCTTGGCCGGGTGCGGCCGGGCCTGCGCGCCGTCATCGAAAGCGACGCCTTCCCCGGCGAACGCTTCCCGGCCTGGGTCGGCTTCATCGCCACCACCGCGGAATTCACCCCCAAGTCGGTACAGACGACCGAGGTGCGGACCGAGCTGGTTTATCGGATGCACGTCTATGCCTGCAATCCGGACGGGCGGCTCCGGCTCGGCGCGCCGGTGACGGTGGTGATCCCGCTCAAGGACAACGCCCCACAGACGCGCGGCGAGCAGCCCTGTGGCTGAACCCGGAGCGGCACCGGCGCTGCGCTTCGCCGGGGTCAGCAAGCGGTTCGGCAGCGGCGCGCGGCAGGTGGCGGCCATCAGCGAGCTGACGCTCAGCATCCCGGCCGGGCGCATCACCGGCCTGCTCGGCCCGGATGCCGCCGGCAAGACCACGCTGCTGCGGCTTGCCGCCGGGCTGCTGCGGGCGGATGCCGGCCGGCTCGACGTGCTGGGGCTGGATGCCGCCCGCGACGCGGCGCGCATCCAGGCCCGCACCGGCTACATGCCGCAGCGCTTCGGCCTGTACGAAGATCTGACCGTGCAGGAGAACCTCGATCTCTACGCGCAACTGCAAGGCCTGACAGCGGCGAAGCGGCCCGTCCGCTATGCCGAGTTGCTGCGGCTGACCGCGCTCGGCCCGTTCGGCGCCCGCCGTGCCGGCGCGCTCTCCGGCGGCATGAAGCAGAAGCTCGGCCTGGCCTGCGCCCTGCTGCGCGTGCCGGAGCTGTTGCTGCTCGATGAGCCGACGGTGGGCGTGGACCCGATCTCGCGGCGCGAGTTGTGGGCGATCGTCGCAGGCTTGCGCGACCGCGGGGTCACGGTGCTGATCTCCACCTCCTATCTCGACGAAGCGGAACGCTGCGACGAGGTGGTGCTGCTCGATGCCGGCAGCCTGCTTGCGCAGGGGACGCCGGGGGCGATGGCGGCGGAGCTGGCCAGCCGCTGCTTCGCGGTGCGCCATGCGGCGATTGACCGCCGCGCGTTGCAGCAACGCCTGCTGGCCACCCCTGGCATCGCCGATGTGCGGCTGGAGGGAACCGGCGTGCGCGCGCTGATCGCCGCCGGCGCCGCGCCGCCAGCTCTGGACGGGGCGGAGTGGCAGCCGGCAGCGCCGGAGTTTGCCGATGTGTTCGTGGACCGTTTGCAGGCGCGCCGCGCCCGCCGCGCGCCGACTGCGACGACCGCGGTGGCAAGCGCAGGCGATGGCGCGGTGCTGCATGTCGCCGGCCTCAATCGCTATTTCGGCAGCTTCCATGCGGTGCAGGACGTAAGCTTCGACGTGGCACGCGGCGAGGTGTTCGGCCTGCTGGGCGCCAACGGCGCCGGCAAGACCACGACGTTCCGCATGCTGTGCGGCCTGCTGCCTGCGTCCTCCGGCGAATTGCGCGTGGCCGGCCAGGACCTGCGCACGGCGCCGGCCGAGGCACGCCGGCAGATCGGCTATGTGGCGCAGAAATTCGCGCTCTACGGCAATCTCAGCGTGGCGCAGAATCTTTCGTTCTTTGCCGCCGCCTACGGCTTGCGCGACGATCGTCTGCGCACGCGGCTGGACTGGGCGGAGGCGGAGTTCGAACTCGGCCCATTTCTCGCCAGCAATGCCGGTGACATCCCGCTCGGCTACAAGCAGCGTCTGGCACTCGCCTGCGCGCTGCTGCACGAGCCGCCGATCCTGTTTCTCGACGAGCCGACCTCCGGCGTTGATCCACTCTCCCGCTCGGAGTTCTGGCAGCGCATCAACCAGTATGCGGCCGCCGGCACGACCGTGCTGATCACCACGCATTTCATGGACGAGGCTGAGTATTGCGACCGGCTGGTGCTGATGTCGCAGGGCAGCGTGCTGGCGGCCGGCACGCCCGCCGAGGTGCGCGCGCGCGCGGCCACAAGCGCCGTGCCCGACCCGACGATGGAGGATGCCTTCATCGGCCTGATCGCCGCACACGAAGCCGGCCTGCGGCGGGCGGCATGAACGCGGGGCGGCTGCGGGGGCTGATCTGGAAGGAATCCGTGCAGATCCTGCGCGATCCCTCGGCGCTGGCGATCGCGTTCGTGCTGCCGCTGTTCCTGCTACTGCTGTTCGGCTACGGCGTGTCGCTGAATGCCGAGCACGTGCCGGTGGGCGTGGTGGCCGGGCATTCGAACCCGCAGACCGACCCGTTCGTGGCGACGCTGCGCCGCTCGCGCTACTTCGACGTTCATACTTTGCCGAGTCTGGCGGCGGCGCGGACGGCCATGGCGCGCCACGAGATCAGCAGCTTCGTCTGGCTGCGCAGCGACTTCGCGCGCCAGACCCTGGGCAGCGGGCCGGCGACGATCGGCGTGGCACTGAACGGCGTCGATGCCAACACGGCGCGGCTGGTCGAGGGCTACCTCACCCAATCCTGGCAAATCTGGCTGGCGCAATTGCAGCAGGAACAAGCCGCGGCGCCTGCTTTCCCGGTGGCGTTACAGACCCGCATCTGGTTCAACCCGGCGCTGCGCAGCCGCGACTATCTGGTGCCGGGCCTGATTGCCGTCATCATGACGCTGATCGGCGCGCTGCTGACCGCGCTGGTCGTCGCGCGCGAGTGGGAGCGCGGCACCATGGAGGCGCTGATGGCCTCGCCGGTGACGATGGCGGAAATCCTGTTCGGCAAGCTGCTGCCATATTTCGTCCTCGGCATGGGCGGCATGGCGCTGTCGGTGGTGCTGGCGGTGTTCCTGTTCGCCGTGCCGTTGCAGGGCAGCATGCTGCTGCTGACCGCGGTCTCCGCGCTGTTCCTGCTGGTGGCGCTGGGCATGGGGCTGCTGATCTCCTCGCTGGCGCGCAACCAGTTCGTCGCCGGCCAGATCGCCATCGTCGTCACCTTCCTGCCGGCGTTCATCCTGTCGGGCTTCATCTTCGACATCCGCTCGATGCCGCTGCCGATCCGGATCATCACGCATATCCTGCCGGCGCGCTATTTCGTCTCCAGCCTGCAAACCCTGTTCCTGGCCGGCGACGTGTGGGCGGTGGTGCTGCCCGACATGGCCGCGCTGGCGCTGATGGCCACGGTTTTTCTCGGCGTCACGCTGTGGCGCTCGCACAAGCGGCTCGACTGACATGGCAGCTCTGCTGGCGCTGATCCGCAAGGAGTTCCTCGCGCTGCTGCGCGACAAGGCGAGCCGCTTCGTGCTGATCGGGCCGCCGCTGATCCAGTTGCTGGTGTTCAGTTACGCCGCCACGTTCGATCTCAACAACATTCCCTTCGTGGTGATCAACGAGGATCCGGGCCTGGCCGGGCGGCAGGTGGTGGCGCGCTTCGCCGGCGCGCCGGCATTCCGCGAGGTCGCGACGCTGCCGTCCACTGCGGACATGGCGGCGCTGATCGACCGCAACGACGCCCTGCTGGCGATTCATGTCGATCGGACGTTCACCCGCAGCCTGCTCGCCGGCCGCCCGGCGCCGCTGCAGATCGTGATCGACGGGCGCAACTCCAACACCGCCGCGATCGCACTCAGCTACGCCAGCGACATCGTGCTCGACTTCGATGCCGATTGGGTGGCGACGCATGGCGGCGCGACCCCGCCGGCGGTGCTGGATGTGCGTGCCTGGTACAATCCCAACCTGCTGTCGCGCTGGTTCGTGGTGCCCGGCATCGTCGGCCTGCTCACCTTCGTCGTCACGATCCTGGTCAGCGGCCTTTCGGTCGTGCGCGAGCGCGAGTCCGGAACGTTCGACCAGCTTCTGGTGACACCCTACCGGCCGTGGGAAATCCTGGTGGCAAAGGCAACGCCCGGACTGCTGATCGGCTCGGCGGAGGCGGCGCTGATCGTCGCGGTCGCGGTGTTCTGGTTCGGCGTGCCCCTGATCGGCAGCCTGGCCGCCCTGGCATTGGGGCTGGAACTGTTCCTGGTTTCGGCAATCGGCATCGGGCTGATGATCTCCTCGCTCGCCGCCACACAGCAGCAGGGCCTGCTTGGCGCCTTCCTGTTCCTGGTGCCGGCGATCATCCTTTCCGGCTTCGCGACGCCGATCGCCAACATGCCGCGCGCCGTGCAGTACGCCACCTACGTCAACCCGATGCGCTACCTGATGGTGATCCTGCGCGGCACCTTCCTGGAAGGCGACGGGGTTGCGGACCTGCTCGGCCAGTACTGGCCGCTCGCCCTGCTCGGCATCGTCAGCATGGCCGCCGCGACCTTCCTCGCGCGGCGACGGATGGCGTGAGGCGCCGCGGCTGGTACACATATGCGTGAACGCCGATCCGGCCGCACCGCGGGATCGCGTTGACCTGCATCAAAGTGCCGTTGTACCGCCCCCGCTACAGATGCCGGAACCCGGCGAACGGAGGCGTGCCGTGAGCGCGCGTGTCGGCCCGATCCAGGCAGTGCAATTGGAAAATCCGCCGACGGATCAGGCGGATCGCATGACCGAGCTGGAGCGGCTGCTGAACGATCCGGACGTGCCGATCGACGCTGACCGGGTCTGGACGCTGGTGCAGGAAATCGCCTGCCGCGACATCGCGCCGCCGCCCTCGGCGCAGCCGATGCGCCCCTGATCCGATCAACCCGCGCCGCGCGGCGCGTGGCAGAGTGTCCGACGACAACACGGGAGGACGACATGCCGGACGAGGAAGGTGGCAGGTTATGGGTGCTCGTGACCGACGGTCATCGCGCCCGCATCGTCGAGCCTGCCGCAGCGGAAGGGCAGTTCCACACGTCGCTGCGGCTCGGCGTCGTGGAGCCACCGTATTGCCCGCCGCCGCTGCGCCACGAGACCAGTCATCTGCATCACCATCAGTTCGTACACGACATCGCGAAACGGCTGAACGAGGAGGCTTCGGAAAACGCCTTCGACGAGCTGATCCTGGTGGCGCCCTCCGCCATCGGCCACGACATCCGTGCGGCGCTGAACGGGGCGGCGCGGGCGCGGCTGGTGTCGCTGCTGGGGCACGACTACGAGGGGCTGGACGATGCCGCGCTGTCCACGCATCTCGCGCGCTGGTGGGCACCGCCGCGTACCGAACGGAACGACCCGGCACCGGCCCCCGACCTGAACGCGGCGTGACATGACGCAGCCGATCCAGCGCTTCGTGCCGCGGACGCATATCGCGTATTTCTCGATGGAAATCGCGATCCGCTCCGACATGCACTCATACGCTGGCGGCCTCGGCGTGCTGGCGGGCGATACTGCGTGGTCCTGCGCCGACCTGGAGATTCCCGTCGTCTTCGTCACGCTGGTCAGCCGCGCCGGCTATTTCCGCCAGCAGATCGACGCCGAGGGCCGGCAGACGGAAGCGCCCGACTGGTGGGATCCGACGCGGTTCTGCGTGGTGCTGAACGCGATGGTGGCGGTGGAGATGGACGGCCGGCCGGTGTGGGTGCGGCCGTGGCTGTACATCCACGAGTCCGGGCACGGACACGAAATTCCGATCCTGCTGCTGGATACCGACCTCGACCAGAACCGGGACGAGGACCGCACGCTGACCCATTATCTGTACGGCGGCGACGCGGCGTACCGGCTGAAGCAGGAACTGGTGCTCGGTCTCGGCGGCATCCGGCTGCTGCGCGCGCTCGGCTTCGATCTGCACACCTACCATCTGAACGAGGGCCATTCGGCCTTTCTTGCCCTCGACCTGCTGAACCGCCATCGCCTGCCGCCGGAGGACGTGCGGCCGGGGGAATCGCTGTACGATCTGTCCGAGGTGCGCGAGCAATGCGTGTTCACCACGCACACGCCGGTGGAGGCCGGCAGCGACCGCTTCCCGTACGAGATGTTCGAGCAGTTGGTGGACGGGCTGGTGGAGATCGACGAGCTCCGCCAGCTCGCCGGCGCGCCGGCGCTCAACATGACGCAGCTCGCGCTCAATGTCTCCGGCTACATCAACGGCGTCGCCCGCCGCCATGCGGAAACGACGCGCCTCCTGTTTCCCGGCTACCACGTCCATGCCGTCACCAACGGCGTGCATGCCGGACGCTGGACGCATGAGGCATTCGCGCGGCTGTTCGACACGCTGTTGCCGCGCTGGCGGCATGAGCCGGAAACGCTGATCCGCTGCCTGCAGCTCGGCGACGATGCGGTGTGGGAGTGCCACCGCACGGCGAAGGCGGACCTGATTGCGCATGTGCGGGCGGTCAGCGGGGTCGCGCTCGATCCCGACCTGCCGATCCTTGGCTTCGCGCGGCGCATGACCGGCTACAAACGACCGCTGCTGCTGTTTTCCGACATCGCGCGGCTGGCGCGCATCGCGGAGCGGCAGCCGTTCCAGATCGTCATGGCCGGCAAGGCGCATCCGCACGACGACGACGGCAAGGAGGCGATCCGGCAGCTCCACGCCTACGCGCGGCAGTTGCAGGACCGGCCGCGCTGCGTGTTCCTGCCCGACTACGACCTCGATCTGGCGAAACGGCTGGTGAGTGGTGCCGATGTCTGGCTGAACACGCCGCTGCCGCCGATGGAGGCTTCGGGCACCAGCGGCATGAAGGCAGCGCTGAACGGCGTGCTCAATCTCAGCGTGCCGGACGGCTGGTGGATCGAGGCGGCCGCCGAGGGCATGACCGGCTGGTCGATCGGCGGCGACCACGAGGGCGACGCGGCGACGCACGCGACGGCGCTGTACGACAAGATCGAGCAGGTGGTGCTGCCGCTCTACCGCGCCGACCCGGCCGGCTGGCGGCGCATGATGAAGCAGTCGATCGCGATGATCGGCGCCTATTTCAACAGCCAGCGCATGATGCGGCGCTACGCCAGCGAGGCCTATCTGCGCTGAGTCAGCCCGGCTGGCGCGGCGCCGACCAGGCGACGGCGGCGAGCAGCGTGGCGACGACCAGCATCACGCCGCCCGCCGCCGCATCGGCATAGTCGCCGGTTTGCAGCGCCGCGACCGTGGTGCGGGCGAACAGGGTGAGCATCAGCGCCGAAGCGAACAGCAGCAGGCGCCGGGTGCGACGGTCCAGACGGGCCGACAGTTCGTGCAGAAGAAAGATGATCATGCGCATCGTCCGGTCCCCGGCATACCGTGCATCGCGCACGCTCTTACCGGCATTCGCGGCCGATGTCTCACCAGATCGTGATACCTGCGGTTATTTCGACTGTTCCCGTGACCGCAATGCCATGCGGGTGCGGGGCTGTCAGGCCGCTTGTTCCGGCAGGGTGGCGGCGGCCGCCATCGATTCCGGTGCGTCCCCGAACACGGCCTCCAGCACGCGCGCCGGATCGCGGTCGAACAGGGCGACCAGGGTCAGCACGGCGGCATCCGGCCGATTGCGCCCCTGTTCCCAGTTCTGCAGCGTGCGCACGTCGAGACCTAACGCATCTGCAAAATTGCGCTGCGAAAGTCCGCGGCGTTCGCGGGTTTCGACAATCAGGCGCGCCGGCTGAGCGATCTCGCGTGGGCGACGCACCTCCACGTCCAGCGCGGCAAGATCCCGCGCGAGATCGGACAACCGAACGTCGATCGGAATCTCGCAGATGGCAGAGTCGTGACTCGCCAGCCACGTAATGGCAGCATGCGCGGCCCGCAACGACAGCCCGGCTTCGCGCAGTCCGGACCGGCCCCAGACGTGCGAACCGCTCCCTCAATTCGGAGTTCATCGGTTCCCGAGTCCCCGCCTGACCCATCGAACTAATTCCAATGACCGGCGAATCCAGATGCCATTTGCGGCAGATCCCCCGACATGAGTTTCGCAAAGCACGAGCACCTTGTCGTGCATCAGGACGTTGGCGACGATCTCCACCGTGTCGGTTCCGTCGTGAAGGCGGCGCTCACGCTTTCATGATCGGCACTTCGCTCGAATTCGTAGTCCAGCATCGCCCGGTTCATATCTCGGGTCTCCAATCCGGATGGAAAACCAAACGACGGGCTGGCGCCGACCCGGGCACGGCAAGAACCATGCGCAATTCGCGTAGTTAAATTAACCCCGCCCCAGCATCGCCATCATCTCCCCCCATTCCCGCTTCGACAGCCCGCTCTGCTCCTGCGTCACCGCCTCGCCGGCCAGCATCCGCCGCAGCACCGCGAGCATCCCGGCCGAGAACGTCACCGCGCCCAGCCGGTAGTCGCGGAAAGCGGCGGCGGTCAGCGGGACCCAGGCGTCCAGGCTCGCCAGCATCGCCTCGGCGTAGGCGCGGATTTCGTACTGCGCGTGCGCGTCGGCGCGCAGCGACAGGAAGTGCAGCAGGTTGTGCAGATCGGTCTTCCAGTACCACTGCGTGTAGGTGTTCAGCGTCAGGTTGATGCGCGCCAGCTCGCGCGCCAGGCCGCGCCGCGACGGATCGCCGGCCTCGTTCAGCATCGCGGCATAATCGTCGTGGCACTGCGCGGCGTCGCGCGCGAGCAGCGCCAGCACCGCCGCCGCCTCATCCCCTTCCAGCACGTCGCCACGGCCCTGCCGGTTGGTCTCGGACTGCGCGGCGAGATGCTCGGGCGCGGGGAGGTAGAATTCGCGGTCGAGAATGGAGTAGCGGGCGGAGTACTCGTTCACGTTCGCGGTGCGATGGCGGATCCACTGCCGCGCGACGAAGATCGGCAGCTTCACGTGGTACTTGATCTCGCACATCTCGAACGGCGTGGTGTGCCGGTGGCGCATCAGGTAGCGGATCAGCCCGGCGTCCTCGCTGACCTTCCGCGTGCCGCGGCCGTACGA
>JAJZVE010000021.1:12455-16594 GCA_021845835.1 Pseudomonadota bacterium
GACACGCGCGCCGCCTGCACCACCGCCGCGTCGTCGCCCATGTAGTCGATGACGCGGACAAAGCCGTGGTCGAGCACCGGCACCGGCTCGAACAGCATCGCCTCCAGCGCCGGCACCGTGGCGCGACGGGTCGGCGCGGCGGTCGCGCGCGCTGCGGCGATCTCGGCGCGCTGCGCCTCGGTCAGGCTCATGCTGCAATCTCCGGCAGGCGATGCACCGTCACCTCGGGCAAGGCGCCCTCCCAGCGCGCCACTTCGACGAGGCAACTGTGCGCGCTCGGTCCCTGGCCGAGCCGCGAGGTGCCGACATCCTGCGTCAGCACGTTGACATTGCCATGCACGCACAGGCTGCCGGGTTCGCCCGGTCGTTCCGGATCGAGCCAGGCACCGGTGGACATCACCGCGACGCCGCGCAGCAATCCCTCGTCCGGCACCACGCCGGCGAGGCAGGCGCCGCGGTCATTGAACACGCGCACGATGTCGCCCGCCGCCAGCCCGCGCGCGGCGGCATCGTCGGGATGCAGCCGGATCGGCTCGCGCCCCCGCACCTTGCTGGCGAGGCTCAGCCGCGCCTGATCGAGCTGGCCGTGCAGCCGCGTCGCCGGCTGGCTCGACAGCAGATGCAGCGGAAAGCGGCGCGCCAGCTCCGCGCCCAGATACTCGCGCGGCGCGAACCACACCGGATGGCCGGGGCAATCGTCGTAGCCGAAGCCGGCGATGGTCGCGGAATAAAGCTCGATGCGCCCGGACGGCGTGTTCAGCCTTGCCGCGTCCGGATCGCGCACGAACGCGGCGAACGGCACCACCGTGCCGCGCTCGGGCGCCGGGATTTCCACGCTGCCGGCCTGCCAGAACGCATCGAAATCCGGCAGCCCGGTGCCCAGCGCCGCGGCGGCATCGCGGGTGCGGCCGTAGAGCACGCGCAGCCACGCCGGCACGTCGCGCTGCTGCGTGAAACGGTCGCGCAGGCCGAGCGCATCGGCCACGTCCGCCATGTAGTCGAACTCGTCGCGCGCCTGCGCATGGCGCGGCAGCGCCCGCTTCATCGCCAGAATGAAACGGGCGCGCGCCGCCGAGCCGATATCGTCGCGTTCCAGCGTGGTCGTCGCCGGCAGCACGATATCGGCGTGGCGGGCAAGGCTGTTCCACCACGGCTCGCTGACCACGATCGTCTCTGTCCGCGCCCAGGCGCGCAGCAGCCGGTTGAGGTCCTGGTGGTGATGCAGCGGATTGCCGCCGGCCCACCACATCAGCCGCGTGTCGGGATAGGCAAGGCGGCGGCCGTTGTAGTCGTAGGCGCCACCCGGCCGCTCCAGCATCTCGGTCAGGCGGGCGACGGGAATCCAGGAATTGGCCGGGTTCGGCAGGACGGGCAGGCCGACCGAGGGCACCTCCGTCCGCGCCACGCCCATGCCGTTGATGCTGGCATGGCCGAAGCCGAAGCCGCAGCCGGGGCGGCCGACCTGGCCCAGCACGGCGGCGAGCGCCACCAGCATCCAGAACGGCTGCTCCCCCCGCTCCGCCCGCTGCAGGGACCACGCGGCGGTCAGCATGGTCGGCGCACCCGCGCAGTCGCGCGCCAGCGCCGCGATCCGCCCGGCCGGGATGCCGGTCTCGGCCGCCGCCCATGCGGGCGTTTTGGCGACGCCGTCCGCGGCACCCAGAACATAGTCCCGCACCCGCTCCCAGCCCGTGGTGCAGCGCGCGAGGAAGGCGCGGTCGGCCAGCCCTTCGGTGAACAGCACATGCGCCATGCCGAGCATCAGCGCGGTGTCGGTGCCGGGACGGATCGGCAGCCATTCCGCGCCGGCGAAATCCGGCATGTCGCCGCGCACCGGCGAGATGTTGACGAGCCGCACGCCCGCGCGCACAGCGCGCCCCAGCCATGTCGCCATCTCATGGCGGGCGCCGCCGCCGGCGGTGATCTGGCCGTTGCGCAGCAGCATGCCGCCGAAACAGAGCATCAGCTTCGCGTTGGCGACGATGTCGCGCCATTCCACCACCGGACCCTCGACCGGGGCATTGTTGCCGACCAGATGCGGCATCAGCGTCATGCCGGCGGCGTAGGAGTAGTTGGTGAGCTGCCCGGTATAGCCGCCGGCGACGGCGAGCAGCCGGTGCAACTGGCTGCGCGCGTGGTGGAACCGCCCGGCGGAGGCCCAGCCATAGCTGCCGCCGAAGATGCTGGCCGGGCCGTGCGCGTCGCGCACCCGCGCGACTTCCCCGGCGACCAGGCGGATCGCCGTGTCCCAGTCCACCGGCACGAACGCCTCGCCGCCGCGCGGGGTGCCGCCGCGCCGGTCGCCGCGCAGCCAGCCGGCGCGCACATGCGGGCGGTCGATGCGGGTCGCGGCGTGGACGGCGTCGGGGACGCAGGCCAGCAGCGCCGGCGGGTTGGGGTCGCCCGGGAAGGGACGCGCCGCCACCAGCCGCCCGTCCTCGACGACGGCGGTGAAGGCGCCCCAATGGGCGGCGTGCGGCTTCAATTCGGTCATGCGTGGGGTTCCCCCGGTCTCCGGCGTGGTCCTACTATGGGCGATCGAGAGCATCCGGTGAAGGAACGCCCACATGACCCCGCCCCGCGCCAACTCGGCTGCCGCCCGCGACGTCGCCTTTGCGCTGCACCCTTACACGGATCTGCGCGCGCACCTGGACACCGGGCCAATGGTGATTTCGCGCGGCCAGGGCGTGCGGGTGTGGGACGATGCCGGCAAGGGCTACATCGACGCAATCGCCGGGCTGTGGTGCGCCTCGCTCGGCTTCTCCAACGAGCGGCTGGTGGAGGCGGCGGCCCGGCAGATGCGCACCCTGCCCTTCTATCACACCTTCGCCGCCAAGTCGCACGAGCCGATGATCGAGCTGGCGGAGATGCTGATCGCGCGCGCGCCGGTGCCGATGAGCAAGGCATTCTTCGCCAATTCCGGGTCGGAGGCGAACGACACCGCGATCAAGATGGTCTGGTATTTCAACAACGCGCTCGGCCGGACGCACAAGAAGAAGATCATCGGCCGCATCAAGGGCTATCACGGCATCACCGTCGCCTCCGGCAGCCTGACCGGATTGCCGGCGAACCATCGCAGCTTCGACCTTCCGCTGCCCGGCTTCATCCATACGATGGCGCCGCACCACTACCACGGCGCCGAACCGGGCGAGAACGAGGAGGCGTTCGCCAGCCGCTGCGCCGACGAACTGGAGAAGCTGATCCTGCAGGAAGACCCGGACACGGTCGCCGCGATGTGGGCGGAGCCGGTGATGGGTGCAGGCGGCGTGATCGTGCCGCCGCGCACGTATTTCGAGAAGATCCAGGCGGTGCTGAAGAAGTACGACGTGCTGCTGGTCGCCGACGAAGTAATCTGCGGCTTCTGGCGCACCGCGAACTACTGGGGCTCGCAGACCTTCGGCCTGCAGCCGGACATCCTGACCTGCGCGAAGGCGCTGTCGGCCTCGTATCTGCCGATCAGTGCCGTGCTGGTGAACGAGCGCGTGTTCCAGGCGCTGGCCGACGAGAGCCACGCCATCGGCACGTTCGGCCACGGCTACACCTATTCCGGGCATCCGGTGCCCGCCGCGGTCGCGGTGGAGACGCTGAAGATCTACGACGAGACCGATATCGGCGCGCATGTCCGCACCGTCGCGCCGCATCTGCAGTCGGAATTGCGGCGCCGCTTTGCCGGGCACGAACTGGTCGGCGAGGTGCGCGGCGTCGGCCTGATCGCGGCGCTGGAACTGGTGGCCGACAAGGCGGCGCACAGGAACTTCGATGCGACGCTGAAGGTCGGGCCGCGCGCGGCGAAGCTGCTGGAAGCCAACGGCGTGATCGGCCGCGCCATCGCCAACGACACGCTCGCCTTCAGCCCGCCGCTGGTGATTTCCGAGGCGGAGATCGATGAGCTGCTGGACGGCTTCGCGCGCGCGCTCGACGAGCTCGCCGTGCAGCTGCGGCGCGAGCACCTGACCGTCGTGCGCTGATCGCCGGAGACCGATACGAATCAACAATTGTTAGCTGTTCGCAGTCTTATTCCGCTTGTGCGATTACGTCGGCGGCGCAAATATCGCGGCGATCCGATAGCGACGTCATTTCATGACCGGCTCTGGTTCCTTTGACCGCCGGCCGCCCGTCTGGGGCGCGCCGGCGAGGTA
>JAJZVE010000022.1 GCA_021845835.1 Pseudomonadota bacterium
TTCACCTGCTGCGGCAATGCGTCCACGCCAGACACCATAGCCCAATTGCCGTTCTGGGCCATCAGGTCATGGCTGTCCGACAATACCCAACTCTGGGGAATGTCGGCTGCCCGAATCCGATCGGCGCTCGCGAAAACTGAACACCGAACCGTGTAACCGCCAGTTGTCTCCCTGGTAACAGACGGCTTGTCTCTGAGCGCCCGGCCATCCCCGAGCTCATTGACAAGGACATAGCGGTCAACGGTTGCGGTTTGCTCGTAGCGCTCGGTGAACGCGATCAAGGCATGAACGTCGCCGTCAACGAAGTTGCGCAGGTGGAGGCTCCACACCTCGTTCTCAACGCCTAGAAATTCACCCACAAATACGATGCCGGGTCCAATGGCGATAAGGTCGGGAGCGGCCTCCCCTGCTGAAACAGCGTTGCGCTGTCTTGCTGCGCAGTTCGCCTCGTGCTCGGCTTTCATCGTCCGAAGCTCGTCCGCCGTGTAGGTCACTTCGTCCCGGTCGATCAGGTCGGCATGATTTGCGCACAACCAAATGGCATTGGTGATGTGGGTGCGCTCCTCGCGGGACATGGTGGCAAGGTAGCGTCGCGCGCCTGGGCCAGGCGCGGCAGCGTGAATATGCGCGGCCTTGCCAATCATGTTCACGGCCTCGGGCGTTTCATCACTCGGGCCTGATGTCGGCTGTGGGCAGCCACGGAACGAACACTGGTGATTCGCGCGAAGTGCGACCTTCCGCTTCGTGTCTTCGGAAAATTCGTCGCGGTTGCTCATCGCACCTTGCCGTCCGGGAAAAACAGCACGCGCTGCCAGTAGCCAGGGTGGGCTTTAGCCCACCGTCACCAGCCTACAACCGCTGGCCGGTGTCGGCCAATCCGGGACCTTCGATCGCCCAATCGATCGGGTAGCAGAGACATCAATCGCAAAAAGCGCGCCTGATAGGCTTGCGTTGGTGGGCTGAAGCCCACCCTATATGATCAGCGTCGGCTTTGGAGGTTTCGTGTTCCGAAGCGGCCTGTCCGCTCGCAGCCAATTGTGGCCGATCGAGCCGCGGCTCTGAACGACCGCTTCAGGTCGCATGCCACTATGTCCCGCCGGGTGCCAAGTGTCAGCATCTATCCAGCCGCCCTCGTCGCCACGCCCCGTCCCGGAGAATCCCCCTGTCCCGCTCCGCCCGCCTGCTCGACCTGATCCAGGCGCTACGCCGGCGCCGGCGCCCAGTGTCGGCCGCGACGCTCGCAGAAGAACTGGGCGTGTCGCTGCGCACGCTCTATCGCGACATCGCCACGCTGATCGGCCAGGGCGCGCCGATCGAGGGCGAGGCCGGGCTGGGCTACGTGCTGAAGCCCGGCTTCTTCCTGCCGCCGCTGATGTTCACCGAGGACGAGGCGGACGCCCTCATCCTCGGCCTCAGCCTCGTCGCGGCGCGCGGCGATCCGGACCTGGAGCGGGCCGCGCAGGATGCGCTCGCCAAGATCGCCGCCGTGCTGCCGGAGGAGATGGAGGACATGCCGGCGACCAGCGGCCTGCGCGCGGGGCCGGGCGGCGCGGGCGCGGCGCCGCACCTCGCCCTGCTCCGTCGGGCGATCCGGTCGGAAACCAAGCTGCGGCTCCGCTACACCGACAGGAAGGGGGCCGCGACGGAACGGACCGTGTGGCCGATCGCCATCGGCTTCTTCCAGGCGGCGGAAGTCCTCGCCGCGTGGTGCGAGACACGGCGGGACTTCCGTCATTTCCGCCTCGACCGCATCGCGGCGGCAGAATCGTCCGGCGAACGCTATCCGAAGCGCCGCCGCATCCTGCTCGCGGAATGGCGCGTGCAGCAGGACGTCGACGGGCCGGGCTGATGGCTGCTGCCGGAATCTGACACGGGCAGCGTCTACGCGGGGCAGGCAGCAACCGCGGAGACAGCCCGATGCCCAGCCTCAGCCTCCTCATCTTCTACGTCGATGATCCGGTGGCCAGTGCCGCCTTCTACGCCGACCTGCTGGGACAGAGTCCGGTGGAGGCGTCGCCGACCTTCGCCATGTTCGCCCTGACCTCCGGCGTCCGCCTGGGCATGTGGTCCCGCCGTACGGTCGCGCCGGCGGCGACGGCGGCCGGTGGTGGCGCCGAACTCGCCTTCACGGCCGAGGACGTCGATGCCATCCACGCGGACTGGGCGGCGCGCGGACTCGTGATCGCGCAGACGCCGACCGACATGGAGTTCGGCCGCACCTTCGTGGCCCTCGATCCGGACGGCCACCGCCTGCGGGTCTTCGCTCCGGCCGCGCCGTGACCCGTCACAATCCGGCCAGCGCACGGCATCGCGCCCGGACGGCTTCGCCGGACACCGTAGAATGCGTCCCTGCTCCACCCGCCCACGGTTGCGCACGGACCCATCTGCATGCCAACACGCCCACGGCGCTTCGCCGCCGCCTTCCTGTTCGCCCTCGCGCTGCTGGCCCCGGCGGCGCGCGCCGAGGTGCCGGCGTCGCGGCTCGCGACGCTCGCGCACGGCGTCAACTTCACCAACTGGTTCCGCTACCCGGCGCGCCAGGACGAAGCGCAGTTCCGCGACTACATCGACAACGCCACGCTCGCCGGACTGCACCGCGCCGGCTTCACCTTCGTCCGCCTCGCCGTGCAGCCGGAGCTGATGCTGGACCCGGATGGACGGCCCGACGGCCACCGGCTCGGGCTGCTCGCCGGCGCGGTCGCGCGCATCGAGCGGCAGCATCTCGGGGTCGTGGTCGGCTTCCACCCGCAGACCTGGCACCTGGAAAGCTCCGCCGCCGAGCAGGCGCAGTTGCAGGACCTGTGGGGCGCGCTGGCGCAGCGCCTGCGCCCGCTCGACCCCGCGCTCACCTTCCCCGAAGTGCTGAACGAGCCGGTGTTCGCCAACGCCGAACCGGCCTGGGAGGCGTTGCAGCAGAACGTGCTGGCGCGCATCCGCGCCGCCCTGCCCGGTGCCACCGTGGTGCTGACCGGCACCGACTGGGGGTCGATCGACGGGCTGCTGCGCCTGCATCCGGTGGCCGACGGCAACGCGGTCTATTCCTTCCATACCTACGAGCCGCAGGTGCTCGCAACCCTCGGCGGGTTCGAGCCGGGGCTGGACCACGCCGCGCTGGCGCATCTGCCGTTCCCGGTGGTGGGCGCGCACGCCTGCGACGCCGCCGAATCGGCGACCACGCAGCCGCGCACCCGCGACGTGATCCGCTTCTACTGCTCGGAGCACTGGGACGCGGCCAAGGTACGGGCCCGCATCGACCAGGCGGCGGAGTGGGGCCGGCGCAATCACGCCCCGCTGCTGGCCGGCGAGTTCGGCGCCAGCGACCAGTTGCCGCCGGCGACGCGGCTCGCCTGGATGGCGGCGATGCGCCGCGCGTTCGAAGCGGACGGCATCGGCTGGGCGCTGTGGGGCTACGACGACAGCCTGGGCTTCAACATCCATCCCGGCCGGCGCCCCCGCCTGCCGCTTGATCCCGCGCTGCTGCGCGCGCTGGGGCTGGCCGGCCATGCCTGAGCGGGTGCGGCTGCTCGGCCTCGACTTCGCCGATCTCGACGTGACGCAGGCGGCGGCGCGCATCGCGGCGCGGCCGGCCGAGGCGCCGTTCGGCTACGTGGTGACGCCCAATGCCGACCATCTGGTGCGCCTCGCCCGCCAGCCCGCGCTGCTGCCGCTCTATCAGGGCGCCGCGCTGTGCCTGCTGGACAGCCGGGTGGTGCGGCGGGCAGCGCGCGCGCTGGTGCTGCCGGTGCCGCGCGTCGCCACGGGCAGCGACCTCGCCGCGCGGCTGCTGCGCCGCCATGTGCTGCCGGGGGAGCGCGTCACCATCGTCGGCCTCGACCGCCGCCACCTGCCGTCCCTGATCGCCGCCTGCGACATCGCGCCGCCGGCGCATTACGACCCGCCGATGGGTTCGACCGCGACCCGGCCGAGTTGCGGCGGGCGGTCGATTTCGTTGTGGCGCACCCGGCGCGTTTCGTCTTTCTTGCCGTCGGTTCGCCGCGGCAGGAACGGCTGGCGGCGGCGATCGCGGCCACCCGCCGCGCCACCGGCACCGGCCTGTGCATCGGCGCCGGCCTCGACTTCCTCGCCGGCTCGGCGCAGCGGGCGCCGGTCTGGCTGCAGCGCTCCGGGCTGGAGTGGCTGCACCGGCTGGCCGCCGATCCCGGCCGGCTCGGCCGCCGCTATCTGATCGACAACCCGCCGGTGCTGGCGCTGCTGCTGCGTGAGCGGCTGGGTCTGTCGCGCGGCTAGCTCAGGCGTGTCCCGGCAGCGCGGCGATCACCTCGCGGCGCAGGCGGGCAAGCAGCGAGCCGCGATGCGCGGTGTCGTTGACGGCGAGATAGTCGCGTGCCGCTGGCGGCAGAGTCTGCGTCGCAGCCGTGCGCGCCATGCGCCGCGCCGCCGGCAGCGCACGCAGCGTCTGCCGCAGCACGCCGTTGCGCGCGCCCTTGACCAGGTAGCCGCCGATGCGCGGCGAAAGTGCCAGCCAGCTCTCGCCGAATTTGCGGCCGATGTAGATTCTGTTGCGCACGAAGTAATACCAGCGCGTACCCGACCACGCGAAGCGCCGCTCCGGACTGACCTTGTGGCGAACCACGATGTCGCCGCGATAGCGCACGCGCCAGCCGCGGGCGATCGCGCGCAGGCAGAAATCGTACTCCTCCCAGCAGAAGAAAAGCGAATCGTCGTAGCCGCCGGCATCCTCCCAGGCGCTGCGGCGGATGGCGTGGCCGGCGCCCACGAAAGTTACCGTGTCGAAAGCGCCGCCGGCACGCGACAGCAGGCTCGTCGGATAGCCCCAGGACGAGAGATCGTCTCTGCCGTCAGCGAACACGACGATACGGAAAGCCAGCGCCGCGACGTCCGGCGCGGCGTCCAACACGGCGACGGCGCGCGCCAGCGTTTTCGTGTCCGCAAATTCCGCGTCATTGTCCAGCGCCACGATCATGCGTCCGTGACCGAGCGCGCTGCCGCGATTGCGCCCGCCGGCAACACCATAGTTGCGATCAAGACGGACCACCGTCACATCCGCGCGCCCATCCGCCGCGGCGGCAATCCGCGCCAGGTTGTCGGCCTGCGATCCCTGATCGACAACGAAGATGTGTCGTGCGATATCCTGCTGGTCGAGCGCCGAGCGCAGCGACGCGATAGTGTCATCGGTGCGGTCGAGGGCAAGGATGATGATATCGACCTCGTACTTGTGTAGGGGAGGACCGGCGGCACCGGCGACGTGCTGGACGTGTTGCATGACGCACACGTCTCGCGACGATTGCGGTGCGTCAATGCCTGCCGACGGTCCGGCGGTCACGTTTGGGTCAAGAGTACCTGTATGCGGGTACGCGACCGATAGATCGGCGCTATTTGCCGCAGGTTGCACATGAACATCACAATCATCATGCCGGCCTACAACGTCGCGCCGTTCATCGCCACGGCGATCGAATCGGTGCTGGCGCAGACGCATGGCGACTGGACGTTGCGCGTGGTCGATGACGGTTCCACCGACGCGACCGCCACCATCGCTGCCCGGTTCGAGAGCGACCGCGTGCAGTTGCTGCACGCCGGACACGGCGGCGTGTCGGCGGCGCGCAACCGCGGCATCGCCGCGGCCGAGGGCGCGGCGCTGATGTTTCTGGACAGCGACGACTGGCTCGCCCCCGACGCGCTCGCCCGCCTGAACGCGGCGTTGGAAGCCGATCCCGAGGCGGTGGCGGCCTATGGCGGCTACTGCTTCGTTTCCGAGGATGGCAGCGAACGCCTGGAGACGAAGACGGGGCCGTTCCCGGCAGGTGACATCCTGGAACGGCTGCTGGTACAAAATCTGTTCGCCAACGGCGGCCACATGCTGATCCGCGCCGGCGCGGTGCACAGGCTGGTCGGGTTCCGCAGCGACCTGCGCTACGGCGAGGATTGGGAGTTCTGGGTCCGGCTGGCCGGGATCGGCGAATTCGCGGTGGCGCCGGGCGCCGAGCCGCTGCTGTTCGTGCGCCGCCGCCAGGGCAGCGCGGTGCTGCGGCTGGGCAGCCGGCCGGCGGTTTTCGGACCCTGCATGCAGGCGATCTTCAATGCGCCCGGCCTGCACGAACGTCTCGGCCCGCGCCGGTTTGCAAAACTGCGCGAACTGGCGGAGGCGGAGAACCGCTGGGTCATCGGCCGCGAACTGATCCGCCACGGCCATCGCGCCGAGGGGCTGTGCTGGTTGCGCCGCTCCGTCCTGGCCCGGCCGACCGCCAGGCGCGCCGCGCTGCTGCTCGCCGCGCACGCGCTGCCGCTGCTGCCGGCCCACCTGCGCGGCCCGTTCCGCAGCTATCGGACAGTGTTGACACCGGCGGCCCGGCCAGGATAATTAAAGAAATCTGATTGAACAATCTCGGCGGGGTCAACCGCCGCGGAGGAAGCGTCCGTCCATGTCCGTCCCCGAGGTCGGGCCGGGGGGCTCGTCGGGCCTCGTCCGGCAAGACAGCCAGCGCCTGATCCTGCAGCGTCTGCGCCGCCTGGGCGAGGCGTCGCGGGCGGATCTGGCGCGCGACGCGGCGCTGACCCACACCGCCGTCGGCCAGATCGTCAAGCAGCTGGAACGCGCCGGTCTGGTGCGCACGCTCGGTCGCAAGCACCAGGGCCAGCGCGGCCAGCCGGCGACGCTGCTGACGCTTGACCCGCGCGGCGCCTACGCGATCGGCGTGCGGCTCGATCGCGCCGGGACCGAGACGGCGCTCACCGACCTCTCGGGCGAGGTGCTGGCGCACCGCGCCCACGCCGGCATGCTGCTGCCGCCGCCGCAGACGCTGGAGATGGTGTGCGCCGACGTGGAGGAGATGATCCGCCTGGTGCCCGCCGCCCGCCGCCGCCGCATCGCCGGCATCGGCATCGCCCGGCCGTACCACCTCGGCAGTTGGCTCGCGCAGTTGGAGCTGCCGCGCGAGGTGTTCGCGGCGTGGGACGAGTTCCCGTTCGCCGCCGAGCTGGAAGCCGCCTGCGGCCTGCCGGTGACGGAGGAGAATGATGGCACCGCCGCCGCCATCGCCGAGCTGTTCCACGGCCACGGCCGCAGCCGCAACGACTTCCTGTACGTCTTCATCGGCCACGCCATCGGCGGCGGACTGGTGCTCGGCGGGCACGCGGTGCGCGGCAGCCGCGGCAACGCGGCGGATCTCGCGGTGATCCCGGTGCCCGCTTCCCGCCTGCCCTCGATGCTGCGCGCCGCCACCGGGCAGGACATCCTGCTCGGCCGCGCCTCCATCGCCGCCCTGCTGCGCCACCTGCGCAGCCGCGGCGAGTCGCCGGCCAGCCTGACGGCGCCGCAGCGTTCCCCGGCGATGCAGGAATGGCTCGACGACTGCGCGGAGGCGCTGGCCGTGCCGCTGCTGACCGCGGCCGCGCTCACTGACGTGCCGGACATCATCATCGACAGCGACCTGCCGCCGGTGCGGATCGACGACCTGATGGCCCGGCTGGCGCCGCGCCTGGCGGCAGCGGCCAGCCCGCCGGGCACGCCGCCGGTCCTGCTGCGCGGCAGTTTCGGCGCCAAGGCGGGCGCCCTCGGCGCGGCGACGCTGCCGCTGTTCGTGCAATTCGGTCCCGGCGCCGGACGCATCGGCAGCGGACCGCCCGACACCCCGCGCCACGGAGGCCTCCATGCCGTCGTCGCCTGACGCCGTGCCGATCCTTGAGATGCGCAGCGTCTCCAAGACCTTCCCCGGCGTGAAGGCGCTGAACGACGTGCAGCTCACCGTCTATCCGGGCGAAGTGCACGCGCTGATGGGCGAGAACGGCGCCGGCAAATCGACGCTGATGAAGATCCTCTCCGGCGCCTACTTCCCCGACGCCGGCGCGGAAATCCGCCTCGACGGCAAGCCGGTGCATATCGACGGGCCGCTGTCGGCCAAGGCGCACGGCATCGCCATCATCTACCAGGAACTGGCGCTGTCGCCGAACCTGACCGTCGCCGAGAACATCTATCTCGGCCGCGAGGCGCATCGCGGCCCGGCGATCGACCGCGCCGGCATGTATGCCGGCTGCGCCGAAATCCTCGCCAATCTCGGCGCCACCTTCGGCCCGCGCACGCCGGTCGGCGACCTCTCCATCGCCGAGCAGCAGATGGTGGAGGTGGCGCGCGCCATTCATGCCAGGTCGCGCATCCTGGTGATGGACGAACCGACTACCGCGCTGTCCAACCGCGAGACGCGGCGGCTGTTCGACCTGATCCTGCGGCTCAAGGCCGAGGGGCTGGCGATCATCTACATCTCGCACCGCATGGCGGAGGTGTACGAACTCGCCGA
This sequence comes from Pseudomonadota bacterium, assembly GCA_021845835.1. The sequence goes on from JAJZVE010000022.1 coordinate 8,274, forward strand.
GCGCGTCTCCGTGCTGCGCGACGGCGGCTATGTCGGCACGCTGAGCCGCGACGAGATCCGGCCCGAGAGCATCGTGCGCATGATGGTCGGGCGCGACCTGTCGTCGTTCTACAAGAAGGAGCATCGCGGCGGCTCGACCGGGCGGCTGATGATGGAGGTGCGCGACCTCGCCGACGGGCGGCGCGTCAAGCGCGGCAGCTTCGTGCTGCACCAGGGCGAGGTGCTCGGCCTCGCCGGTCTGGTCGGCGCCGGGCGCACCGAACTCGCGCGGCTGATCTACGGTTCCGAGCAGCGCACCGCGGGGACGGTGACGCTGGACGGCAAGGACGTGAACTTCGCGACGCCGGGTGCGGCGATCGACGGCGGCGTGGTCTATCTGACCGAGGACCGCAAGGCGCAGGGTCTGTTCCTCGACATGTCGGTCGGCGACAACATCAATCTCGGCGTGATCGGGCGCGACGCGAAGTTCGCCGGCTGGCTCGACCGGGCGCGGGCGAAATCGCGCGCGCTCGGCGCGATCAAGGCGCTGAGCATCCGCGTGCCGGGACCGGAGGTGCCGGTTGGCGCGCTCTCGGGCGGCAACCAGCAGAAGGTGCTGCTGTCGCGGCTGCTGGAGACCGAGCCGAAGGTGCTGATCCTGGACGAGCCGACGCGCGGCGTCGATATCGGCGCGAAGTCGGAAATCTATCGCATCATCGACGAACTGGCGCAGGGCGGCGCCGCGGTCCTGGTCATCAGCTCCGAACTGCCGGAGATCGTCGGCATTGCCGACCGCGTGGTGGTGATGCACGAGGGGGAAACGGTGGGCGAGGTCGGCGGCGCCACCGGGGTTGCGATCACCGAAGAAAACATCATGGCGCTGGCGACCGGCGTCGATATCAACAAGGTGGCAGCATGAGCAGCGACGGGACCCACGTCGTCGGCGGTTCCGGCCGGCGCGCACGGCAGGCGCAGATGCGCGCATTCATCCGCTCCATCGGCATGCTGCCGGTGCTGATCGTGCTCGGCCTGCTGGTCCAGGCCGGCGGCATCTACTTCACCGGCGAAGGCCGGTTCCTGACGTGGCAGAACCTGTCGATCGTCGCCGAACAGGCGTCGGTGAACGCAGTGCTGGCTGCCGGCATGACGTTCGTGATCCTGACCGGCGGCATCGACCTCTCGGTCGGCTCCATCCTCGCCGCGTCGGCGATGATCGGCCTGATCGTCTCGCAGGGTTTCGGCGATCTCGGCATTCCCGCGGCACTGCTGATGGGCCTGCTGATCGGTCTCGGCAACGGTGCGCTGATCGCCTTCGTGCGGCTGCCGCCGTTCATCGTCACACTCGGCTCGCTGACCGCGGTGCGCGGCTTTGCCCGCCTGCTCGGCAACGACACCACGGTGTTCAACCCCGACCTGCCGTTCGCTTTCATCGGCAACGGCTCGCTGCGCATCGACGGGTTGGTCTCGATCTCCTGGCTGATCGTGATCGCCTTCCTGGTGATCCTGGGATCGTGGCTGATCCTGCGCCGCACCGTGCTCGGCGTGCATATCTACGCCGTCGGCGGCAACGACAGCGCGGCGCGGCTGTCGGGGATCAAGGTCTGGGCGGTGCTGCTGTTCGCCTATGGCGCCTCCGGCCTGCTGGCGGGCCTGGGCGGCGTGATGCAGGCAGCGCGGCTGTATGCGGCGAACGGGCTGCAGCTCGGCCAGTCCTACGAGCTGGACGCGATCGCCGCGGTGATCCTCGGCGGCACCAGCTTCGTCGGCGGCATCGGCAGCATCTGGGGCACGCTGATCGGCGCGCTGATCATCGCGGTGCTGACCAACGGGCTGATCCTGCTCGGCGTCACCGATGTCTGGCAGTACATCGTCAAGGGCGTCGTCATCATCGGCGCCGTGGCGCTGGACCGCTACCGGCTGCGCGGCTCCGCGCGCACCTGACCGCCGGCACGAACGTTCTGCGCGCCGCCCGGTCCTGGGCAGGGCGGCGCGCAGCAGTCAATCACGTACCAGGGGGATGGAGAACATGCTGAAGAAGATCCTGCTCGCCGGCGCCGCGTTGGCGTTCGGCGCCCACATGGCGGCGGCGAAGGAACTGAAGTCGATCGGCATCTCGCTCGGCTCGATGGGCAATCCGTTCTTCGTCGCGCTGTCGAAGGGCGCCGAGTTCGAGGCGAAGAAGGTCAACCCGAACGTGAAGATCACCACGGTCGGCTACGACTACGACCTGGGCAAGCAGAACACCGAGATCGACAACTTCATCGCCGCCGGCGTCGACCTGATCCTGCTCAACCCCGGCGACCCGAACGCGATCGAGCCGGCGATCAAGCGTGCGCAGAAGGCCGGCATCATCGTCGTCTCCGTCGATACGCACGCCAAGGGCGCCAACGCGACGGTGGAGACCAACAACGTCCAGGCCGGCACCATCGCCTGCGACTACCTGATCCAGAAGATGGGCGGCCAGGGCGACATGATCATCGTCAACGGCCCGCAGGTGTCCTCGGTGATCGAGCGCGTGCAGGGCTGCAAGGCGGTGATCGCCAAGCATTCCAAGATCAGGCTGCTGTCGTTCGATCAGGACGCCAAGGGCTCGCGCGACGGCGGCCTGGCGGTGATGCAGTCGCTGCTGACGCGCTTTCAGAAGGTCGATGGCGTGTTCGCGATCAACGACCCGACCGCGATCGGCGCCGAACTGGCGGCCAAGCAGCTGCACCGCACCAACTTCCCGATCACCGCGGTGGACGGCGCGCCGGATGCCGAGACCGCGCTCAAGGATCCGAACTCCCAGCAGTTCGTCGCCTCCGCCAGCCAGGACCCGTTCCTGATGGCACGGCTGGCGGTGCAGCAGGGCGTGAAGCTGCTGGAAGGCAAGAAGCTGGAGAAAGAGGTGCTGCTGATGAACAGCAAGCTGGTCACGCGCGACAACGTCGGCGATTACCACGGCTGGTCCTCGCACTAGACGCCCGGCGCCGGCATCGTGCCCTCCCCGCCCCGCCCGGGGCCGGGAGGGCAGGATTGCGCCGGGCCGTGGCAGGCGTTCGCCTGGGACGCGGCCGGCGTCGCTGCTGCGCGGGGCGCTACCGCACCAGCGCCCGCCAGCCGATGTCGCGGCGGAATTGCAGGTCCGGCGCCGCGATCGCCGCCACGCCGCGATACGCGGCCGCATGCGCCGCCGCCAGATCGGGGCCGCTGCCGCACACCGTCAGCACCCGCCCGCCGGATGTCACCAGCCGTCCGTCCCGCCGCTCCGTGCCGCCGTGGAACACGATCACCCCCGGCACCGCCGCGGCAGCGCGCAGATCGCCGATCGGCGCGTGGCGCGCGAACGCGCCGGGATAGCCGCGCGCCGCCAGCACCACGGCCAGCGTCGCCTGCGGCTTCCAGCGCAGGTCGAAATCGCCGAGTTCGCCGTCGCAGGCGGCCAGCAGCGCCGCCAGCAGGTCCGACTGCAGCCGCGGCAACAGGCATTGCGCCTCCGGATCGCCGAGGCGGACGTTGAACTCGATCAGCTTCGGCCCGTCCGCGGTCAGCATCAGGCCGGCGAACAGGATGCCGCGGAACGGCGTGCCCTGCCGCGCCAGTTCCGCCAGCGCCGGCCGGATGATGCGCTGCATCGCCGCATCGGCCAGTGATGGCGCCAGCGCCGGCGGCGGGCTGTAGGCGCCCATCCCCCCGGTGTTCGGCCCGGTGTCGCCCTCGCCCACCCGCTTGTGGTCCTGCGCGGCGCCGAACGGGAGCGCGTGCGCGCCGTCGCAGAGCGCGAACAGACTGACCTCGTCGCCGACCAGGCATTCCTCGATCACCACCGTCGCCCCGGCCGCGCCGAGCGTGCGCGCCTGCATGAAGCTGCCGATCGCGTCCTCCGCCTCGGCCACCGAGGCGGCGACCACCACGCCTTTGCCGGCGGCGAGGCCGTCCGCCTTCACCACGATCGGCGCGCCGCGCCGGCGCACGAAGTCGCGCGCGGCGGCGGCATCGTCGAAGCGTTCCCAGCGCGCCGTCGGGATGCCGGCGGCGTCGCAGATCTCCTTGGTAAAACTCTTGCTCCCCTCCAGCCGCGCCGCCGCGGCGGAGGGGCCGCAGCAGGCGATGCCGGCGCTGCCGAGCGCATCCGCGAGCCCCGCGACCAGCGGCGCCTCCGGCCCCGGCACCACCAGATCGACCGCGTGGTCGCGCGCGAACGCCACCAGGGCGGCGATGTCGAGCGCGCCGATCGGCACGTTCTCGGCGAGCTCCGCGGTGCCGGGATTGCCCGGCGCGCACCACAATTTCGTCAGCAGCGGGCTGGCCGCGAGCGCCCACACCAGCGCGTGCTCCCGCCCGCCGCCACCGACCACCAGAACCCGCATCGCCGCCTCCGCCTTCATTCGCGCGCGCGTCTAGCATATAGGCGCACGGATGACCGACGCGCCGGCCTCCAACGTCCCGGAATACACCGTCTCGGAAATCTCCGGCGCGGTGAAGCGCACGCTGGAAGGCGCGTTCGGCCGCGTGCGCGTGCGCGGCGAGATCACCGAGCTGAAACGCTACTCGTCCGGCCACATCTATTTCTGCCTCAAGGACGAAGGCGCGAAGATCAAGGCAGTGGTGTGGAAGTTCGCCGTCCCCCGGCTCGGCCTCGCGCCCGAGGACGGGGTGGAGGTGATCGCCACCGGCAAGCTTTCTTCCTATGGCGAGCGCAGCGAATACCAGCTCATCATCGACCGGCTGGAATATGCCGGCGCCGGCGCGCTGCTGGCGCGCGTCGAGATGCTGCGCCAGAAGCTCGCCGCCGAGGGGCTGTTCGACGCCGCGCGCAAGCGCCCCTGGCCGCTGCTGCCGGACGTGGTGGGCGTGGTCACCAGCCCGCAGGGCGCGGTGATCCAGGACATCCGCACCACGATCCTGCGGCGGTTCCCGCGCCGCATCCTGCTCTGGCCGGTGCCGGTGCAGGGCGAAGGCGCGGCCGCCCGCATCGCCGCCGCCATCGCCGGCTTCTCGGCGCTGCCGCCGCACGGGGCGATCCCGCGCCCGGACGTGCTGATCGTGGCGCGCGGCGGCGGCAGCCTGGAAGACCTGATGGCGTTCAACGACGAGGCGGTGGTGCGCGCCGCCGCCGCCTGCACCATCCCGCTGATCTCCGCGGTCGGGCACGAGACCGACACGACGCTGCTCGACCACGCCGCCGACCGCCGCGCCGCGACGCCGACCGCGGCGGCGGAACTCGCGGTGCCGTCGCGCGCCGAACTGCTCGCCGATGTGCAGCAGAAGGCAGCGCGTCTCAGCGGCGCGGCCAACCGGCTGCTGCAGGATCGCCGCCTGCGGCTGCAACGGGCCGAGCGCGGCCTGCCCGATCCCGCCGCGCTGCTCGGGGCGACGCGGCAGCGGCTGGACGATCGCGCGGCGCGGCTCGCGCTCGCCTTGCCCAATCTGGTGCGGCAGCGGCGGGCGGCGCTGGTCGATGTGGAGCGGCACCTCGCGGCGCCCACGGCGCTGATCGCGGCGAAGCGGGCCGCGCTCGATCTGCTGGAAACGCGCCGGCGCGCGGCGCTGCGCCACGCCGTCGCGGCCCGCAGCCTGCCGCGCCTCAGCCCGGCGCCGCTGCTGGCGCAGCTGCGCGAGGCGCGGGCGCGGCTGGAGGGGCTGGCGGCGCGGCTGGAGTCGGTGTCGCACCGTGCCGTGCTGGCGCGCGGCTATGCCGCCGTGTTCGACGCCGCTGGCCAGCCGCTGACCACCGCCGCGGCGGTGAAGCCGGGCGCCGGGCTGCGCATCGAATTCGCCGACGGCGCGGTGCGCGCGACCGCCGCGCGCGACGACCGGCGTCAGGGTGCGCTGCCGCTGTAAGCAGGACGCTCGCGCGCTACGCGCTGCCGCTGTAAGCAGGACGCTCGCGCGCTACGCGCTGCCGCTCTGAACCAGATCGGTCGCGCGCTCCAGCAGTTCCGCGGGATTGCCGGCGATGGCGTCGGCACCGGCCTGTTCCAGCTCCGCCGCCCCGCCATAGCCCCACAGCACGCCGACCGCGCGCAGGCCGTTGGCATGCGCGCCGGCGATGTCGAAGCTGCGGTCGCCGATCATCACCGCGCGCCGCGGATCAAGGCTCTCGTTGCGGACGATATGGCCCAGCAGCTCCGGCTTGTGCGCCAGCGTCACGTCGTCGATGGCGCCATAGATGCAGCGGAACGGCGCGGTCAGCGCGTGATGCGCCAGAATGCGCTGCGCCACCGTCTGCGGCTTCGACGTGGCGACGAACAGCGTCCAGCCGGCTGCACGGAATGCGGCAAGCGCCGGCACGATGCCGGGGAACAGCGGCGCCTCGTACACCGCGCCCTCGTGATAGGCGCCGCGATACAGCGCCATCGCCTGCTGCAGCCGCGACTCCTGGCCGAGCGGGGTCAGCAGGCGCAGGAACACGTCGGCGAGCGGCGGGCCGACCGCCCAGGACAGATCGCCATCCGGTTCGATCGGATGGCCGAGCGTCGCCATCGCGCCCCGCACCGCCGCCGCGATGCCGGCGCCGGATGCGACCAGCGTGCCGTCGAGGTCGAACAGCGCCGCGCGGACGGTCATCGGTAGGTCTCCTGCGGCCAGCGCCGGTGCAGCCAGAGCCACGAGTCCGGGCGGGCGCGCACCCAGTCCTCCAGCCTGCGGTTGATCGCCTCGGTCAGCGCGCGGATGTCCTCGGCGCGGTCGCCGCTGTCGGGCAGCGGCAGCGGCGGCTCGACCACGATGCGCAGCCGCGCCGGGCCGATCCGCTCGACATGCAGCGGCAGCAGCGGGCAGCGGAAGCGCAGCGCGAGGCTGGCGGCGGCCGGCGAGGTCATCGCGGCATGGCCGAACAGCGTTGCGGCGATGCCGTCGTTCAGCTTCTGGTCGATCAGCACCCCGAGCACCCCGCCCGCCCTGAGATGGGCGAAGGCGGCGCGGGCGCCGGCGGCGCCCTTGGCGAACAGCGGCACCGCGGCGCCGCTGGCGCGCTGGCGCAGGTCTTGCGCCAGCCGGTCCACGAACGGATTGGCCGCGGCACGATAGAAGCCGCCGACCCGCAGGCCGAGTTGCGCGCCGGCCGGGATCAGGATCTCCCAGTTGGCGAGATGGCCGGACACCAGGATCGCCGTCCCGCCCGACGCCGCGATGGCGCGCAGTGGCGCGTCCCCCGCGATCTCCCACCCCGGCCCGGCGTCGCTCTGGCGCAGGCGGTCGAGATGGGCGAGTTCGCCGACGGTGCGGCCGAGATTCTCCCACACCCCGCGCACCACGCGCCGCCGCGCGGCGGCGTCGAGGTCCGGCAGCGCCAGGCGCAGGTTCGCCTCGGCCACGCGCGACACCGGCAGCCACGGCCCCAGCGTGCGCGCCGCCGTCCCGGCCATATTGGACGCCGCCACCGGCCCGAGCGCGCGCAGCAAGGCGAACCCCAACCGGGCCAGCGCCGCCTCCAGCCGGAACAGCAGCATGCGTCTCATGCCGCGAGCAGCCGTTCCAGCGCGGCCGCGTCGTCGTCCCACGCCAGCCGCACGCCAGACACCACGACGCGCGCGCGCTGCTCGGGGGACAGGCGGGCGGCGTCCTTGGGCGTGGTGACGGGCACCGCGCCCAGCCGCGCCGCCGCCGCGAACAGCGCGCGCAGCTCGGCCGGGGTGAACGGGTGATGGTCCGGGAAGGCGTGGCGCTCCACCAGCTCGGCACCCATTTCCGCAAGCAGGTTGAAGAATTTGTCCGGCCGCCCGATGCCCGCGAACGCCAGCACCCGCCGACCGGCGAGCGGCGGGCCGTCCGGGACGAGCCGGGCACGCAAGACCGGAAGCGTGTTGCGCAATTGCGCCTCGGCCCCGGTTTCGTCCGCGCCGATCAGCACCGCCGCCCGGCAGCGCGCCGCGGCGGCGGCGAGCGTTTCGCGCAGCGGACCGGCCGGCAGCACGCGGCCGTTGCCGAAGCCGGCGGCGCCGTCGATCACGAGCAGGGAAAGGCTCTTGGCGAGCGTGGGGTTCTGCAGCCCGTCATCCATCACCAGCGCCCCGGCGCCCGCCGCGATCGCGGCACGGGCGCCGGCGGCGCGGTCGGCGGCGACATAGGTGGGGGCGCAGGCGGCGAGCAGCAGCGGCTCGTCGCCGACCAGCGACGCGGCGTGGCGCGCCGGATCGACGCGCAGCACGCCGCGCACCCGCCCGCCATAGCCGCGGGTGAGCAACGCCGCCGCGACGCCCTGCCGCTGCAGCCGCGCGGCAATGTCGAGCGCGAGCGTGGTTTTGCCCGCCCCGCCGACCGTGGCGTTGCCGCAGCAGATCACCGGCACCGGCGCGCGCCAGCCCGGCCGCGCGATGCGCCGCGCCGCCGCCAGCGCCCACAGCGCCGCCGCCGGC
>JAJZVE010000889.1 GCA_021845835.1 Pseudomonadota bacterium
CACCTTCATCGTAAGCGGTAACCCATGGGCGTTCTTCCCCTTGGGCGTGTGATGGGGAGAATTGCTTCCGTGATAAATGATACCGGGAGCGAAGTTCATGACGGAAGGAAGGAAGACGAAGGGAGCACGGCGCAGCGAGCACGAGTGGGGGCTGCTGTTGTCGCGGCATCAATCGAGCGGTCAGTGCATCAAGGCATTCTGCCGGGGTGAGCAGATCAGCGAGGCCAGCTTTTATCGCTGGCGAAGTATTCTGGGTGATGAGCGAGAGCGCGACGCCACAGTTGGCAACGACGCTGGGTCGGCGTTCGTTGATCTGGGCGCGCTGCATGCGGGGGCGCCGGCGAAACCCCGGCTCGAACTCAAGCTCGATCTGGGCGATGGCCTGGTTCTGCATCTGGTGCGCGGCTGATGTTCTTTCCCGAAGGCCAGGTGCGGGTGCATGTCTATGGCCGGCCGACAGACATGCGCAAATCCTTCGATGGCCTCTACGGGTTGACCCGCCATGAACTGGGGCAGGATCCCACCAGCGGTCACCTGTTTGTCTTCATCAGCCGGCGTGCGACGCAGATGAAGGTGTTGTACTGGGATCGGACCGGTTTCTGTGTCTGGGCGAAGCGGCTCGAACAGGGGCGATTTGTGTCCGACTGGCGCCGCGTGGCGACGCGGGAGATGGATTGGACCGGGCTCAAATTACTGCTCGAGGGGATCGAAGCGAAGACGTATAAAAAGCGCTATTCTGTATCGCAAAATCAGCCCGAAAGCCGCACGGAGAGCGGGTCTTGCGATATAATGGCGACATGAATTCAACGACGGCCGGGCGTGTTCTCAGTATCGATGAAGCGGCAACGCTTGGCCCGCAGCAGGTCGTCGAACTGAGTCGCGAACTGGCCTCAGCCAGGCACCAGATCGACTGGTTCAAGCGGCAGCTCTTCGGGCAGAAGAGCGAGCGGCGTTTCGTTGAAGGAGCCAATGGCCAGATGAGTCTGGGCGAGGCCATCAACCCGGTGCAAGCGGGTCTGGCACCCGCACCTGCGGAGCGTCCCGTTGCGGGCTATCGCCGGCGGGTGGCGGCCAGGAAGCCGGATACCGGCGACGATAGCGTTCCCTTCTTCGATGAGACCCGCGTGCCGGTCGAAGTCATCGAACTGGCCGCTGTGGAAGCCGAGGGGCTCGCGCCGGACGAGTTTGACGTCGTTACCTACAAACACAGCTATCGGCTGGCGCAGCGTCCGGGCAGCTACGTCGTGCTGAAATACCGGCGGCCGGTGATCAAGCTGCGTGCCACCCAAGCCATCGTCTGCCCGAATGCGCCCGTTGGCGTCATTGAAGGCGGTCGCGCCGACGTGAGCTTTGTTGCCGGCCTCTTGATCGACAAGTTCGCCTATCACTTGCCGTTGTACCGGCAGCACCAGCGCCTCGCCGACGGCGGCATCACGGTCAGCCGGCCGTGGCTGACCCAGGTGGGCCAGCAGGGGGTGTCGCTGCTCGAACCGATCTATGACGCACAGTTCGATTCGATCCGCCGCTCGCGCGTGAAGGCCATGGACGAGACACCGATCAAGGCCGGGCGCGGCGAACCGGGCAAGCTGAAGGCAGCGTACTTCTGGCCCGTCTATGGCCAACAGGACGAGGTCTGCTTCCCGTTCTTCGAGAGTCGTCGCGCCGAGCATGTCGAACAGGCCCTGGGGCTGACGCATGCCGAGGGCGCGGTCCTGCTCTCGGACGGCTACGGCGCCTACACCCACTACGCCCACAAGACCGGGATCACACACGCCCAATGCTGGACCCACACGCGGCGGGGTTTCTTCGAGGCGCAGAGCATCGAGCCGCAAGCCGCCGCCCAGGCACTGGACTTCATCGGCCGCCTGTATGCGGTGGAAGATCGAATCCGCGAGCAAAAGCTCAGTATGGCCAAGAAACGCGACTATCGGCTGAGGCACGCGAAGCCGATCGTCGAGACATTCTTTGCCTGGGTCAATCAGCAGTTCGAGGCGCAGGGCTTGTTGCCGAGCAATCCGCTCACCAAGGCCCTGGCGTATGCCCGCGAGCGACGATGTGGCTTGGAAGTCTATCTGACCGACCCCGACGTTCCGATCGACACCAACCATCTCGAGCGCGCGCTGCGGGTCATTCCAATGGGTCGCAAGAATTGGAATTTCTGTTGGACCGAACTTGGTGCCAAACACGTCGGCATCATGCAGAGCCTGATCGTCACCTGCCGGCTGCATCAGATCGATCCCTACGATTATCTGGTCGACGTCTTGCAGCGTGTCGGTCAGCATCCGGCCAGCCGCGTTGACGAACTCACTCCACGGCTCTGGAAAACTCACTTCGCCAGCAATCCCATCCGCTCCCCTTTGCACATTCGGCAAGCGTAGACAATAACGCTCGGTAGTTACCGGTTACCCTTCATCAGGGTTTGAGGATTCGTCTGCCGCGTTATTGCGAGGGGCAGTGCAGGGCCGCGCCGACGGCTCGGCGCAGCCCTCCTGCGATCAATCGATTGGGTTCATTGACCGATCTGCCGATACCACCGCGCCGTCGCCGCCAAGCCCTCGTCCAAAGTGAAGGGCGGCGCCCACCCGAGTTCTCGGCGCAGCGGATCATCGTCCACGGTGAGCGAGCCCAGTAGCCGATCGACCGCGGCTTTTTTTCCCACTGCGGCGCCGGCCAGGCGCAACAGCGCGGGCGGCACCGGCAGCAGCCGCGCCGGGCGCTCAAGGGCACGCGCCAAGCGCCGCACCAGTTCGGCGCTGGGGACATCTTCGCCGTCGCGCACGAAATAGGTTTTGCCTGCCGCCTCGGGCCGGGTCAAACAGGCCAAGAGCGCCGAGGCGAAATTTTCCACGTACAACAGGCTGCGGCGATTGTTCACGGCCCCTAGCGGAAGAGGGACGCCGCGGTCCACGGCTTGCAGCAGGCGCAGAA
>JAJZVE010000890.1 GCA_021845835.1 Pseudomonadota bacterium
TGAACCGGGCGTGGCGATCGTCATTGCCGCCTGGATGCTTGATCCCGCGATTTGCGCGACGATGTCCCTTGGCTCACCGGCAGTTGACATCACCGGCCTGGCCGACCTCGATCGGCTGCTGAGAGCCTTCTCTGATTGGGGTTGGGGGTGTCAAGCTGCTCCTCGTGCCTGCATCGAACCCGTGGGTCACTCGCTTCTCTTCGCGGTCGGCGCAGGGCCGCCGCAGGATGGGGTGAGGAGGGCGAGGCATCTCAATCTGTCTCGCGACCTTCGGGCTTTGCAGCCCGAGGCTCCGGACTCTCAACGAGATCGCCGCACCCATCGTCCCCATGGGAACGACGCAGCCCCGCCTTCGTCAGGCGGGAACTGACATTTTTCTTCTCATCTCCTCATGCCGCGGCCGCCGTGGCGGCGTCCTCTCGGCCCCAGCGGAACGCGCTGCCGTCGCACCACATGCGATGCAGGATGACGGCGAGCTTACGTGCCACCGCGACGCGGGCGCGCGCCATGCCGCGCCGCTTGGCGATTTTCATGCCCCAGGCCCGCAACGCCGACCATCGGTGGCAGCGGATCAGCAGTGAGTGCGCTGCTTCATACAGGGCAGTGCGGGCGAGTTCGTCGCCGCAGCGGCTGATGCGACCCTGGACATCGGTTTCACCCGATTGGTAACGCCGTGGTGTCAGGCCGAGATGGGCGCCGACATCGCGCGAGCGGCGGAAGCGGTCCGGCCGGTCGATCGTGGCGCGGAACGCCAGCGCGGTCAGCGGCCCCACCCCGGGCACTGTCATCAGTCTGCGGCAGATCGGCTCGAGGCGGACCTCATCGAGGATCCGTTTGGTCAGCCGTGCCGCCTCCTCGGTCATCGCCTTGACGATCGCCAGCAGCGGCTCGACCACGGCGGTCAGGGTCGGATCGCCCGCGACCAGTTCGCGCACCCGCTCCGGGAAGGCCTTGCGCGCGGGCGTGCCGACCTTCAGCCCGACTTCGCGCAACAGGGCTCGCAGCCCGTTCTCGATGTCGCGCCGCTTGTTCAGCACCATGCGCCGCGCCGTCAGCAGCGCCCGCCAGGACCGACAGCACGGGCTCTTCACATGCACCGCCCGATACCAGCCGGTGCGCATGATCTGCGCGATCCCGCGCGCGTCGTTGCGATCGGTCTTGTTGGGCATCGCGCCCATCGCCGCCTTCGCCTGACGTGCCTCGATGCAGATCGCCGGAAGGCCCGCCGCCGAAAGCGCCTGCTGCAACCAGGCCGTCAGCGAACACGCTTCCAGCCCCACCCGTTCCATCACCAGGCCCGATGTCCTGAAGCAGTTCACCAGCGCTTCCGGCTCGCTGGCCACCCGTGCCTCTCGCACGATCCGCCCCGCATCATCAACGATGCAGACAGCGGTCTCTTCCAGCGACACGTCCAGTCCGGCAAAGTAGCCCATGGCTGCTCCTCCTCGATGCTTGTGGCCGATGCACACCGGACCACGTTCTCTCATCCCGAGAGGAGCAGCCACCCGACCACCGGGAGAGACCCCAATCACCCCATCTGTTTGAGTGGAATGCTTATGCAACAGCCTTGATCGGCTGGGGATTGAGCAGAGCCTGAACGCCGGAGAAGATGGCGACGAAGGCGAGGCGTCCAGCCGAGACATCAAGCCGGCCCGCGCGGTCGCGCACGAGGCCGCCCCAGTGAGACAACCAGCCGAAGCTGCGCTCCACTATCCAGCGACGTGTCAATACGATGAAACCTGTCTGGCCTGGATCGCGCGTGACGATCTCCTGAGCCATGCCGTGCAGGTTCGTCCATTCGCGGCACCGCTCAGCGGTGAACGCGCCATCGAAAACGGCAACCCGCAGGCTCGGCCACTCGGTCTTGCCGGCATCCAGTGCCGGCAACGTGTCGCGCTCCTGCACCGAGGCCGGCACCACAGCGATGGCCAGCCACGTGCCATCGGTATCGACCAGCGCCACGCGCTTGCGCCCGACCAGCTTCTTGCCGGCGTCATATCGGAGAGCATCAGGATCCGTGGGGCGCTTCACGCTGCGACCGCGGCGGCGGCGGCGTTGTCATTTGCGAGCCCGGGGTACCAGCGCTCGAAGAGAGACCGGAGCGTGCCGTCGAGGGCACGGGTGCGGGTCTGCATGTCAATCGGCGTCGAAATTTGGCTCTGGCGCAGTTTTGGTGGTGTTCGGCTGCGGCCGGGCGTTGGCTGCCCGAAGGAGACCGACGCCATGCAGCCCGCCTTTCGCACCTCCACTCTCGTGCCGCGCGGCTTCGTCGTGGACGAGGCGACGAACGACGGCGACGGCGCGCTGATGACCGTCCGTTCTGCGGCAAAGGCAGGTGCCTGCCCTGATTGCGGCTCGCTCTCTGAGCGGGTCCACAGCCGCTACCGCCGGCGTCTGGCTGACCTGCCGATCTCGGGGCGCCCTGTCCGCTTGGTGGTCGTTGCGCGCCGGTTCCATTGCGATGCGGCCATGTGCGGCCGGCGGATCTTCACCGAGCGTTTCGAGGCGGACGTGCTCGCGCCCTGGGCGCGCCGGACAGCGCGGCTCGAGCACATCGTCCACCATCTCGGCCTGGCACTTGGCGGCCGGCCGGCGGCGGGCTTTGCGCGCCGGCTCATGGTGCCGGCCAGCCGCGACACGCTGTTGCGGGCGGTGCGGCGGCAGGGCAGTCCGCGCTTCATCCCGCCCACCGTGGTCGGGATCGACGACTGGGCGTGGAGGCGCAACCAGCGCTACGGCACGCTGATCTGCGACCTCGAGCGGCGCAGGACCATCGCGCTGCTGCCCGACCGTGAGCCCGCGACGGCAGAGGCTTGGCTCTCGGAGCAGCCGCAGATCGCCATCGTTGGGGTCACTGCACGAAAGTGCGTTCCACGTACGCTGGACCTGAACGGATGGCGAACTCAGGCTGCCAGGAGTGAGGCGCGA
>JAJZVE010000891.1 GCA_021845835.1 Pseudomonadota bacterium
CTGACTTGGCTGCGCGAACAGCCGCGCGGCGGTTTCGTCCTCCGCCGCCTGCGCCGCCAGCAGCCCGGTTTCGCGGTCGATGGCGGCGAGCAGGGTGGTGCCGGTATCGCGCAGGCGCTGCGACGCCTCGACCTGTTCGGCGAACAGGCCGGTCAGCGCCTCGCCCGCCGCCTGCAGGCGCAGGCCCGCCCGTTGCCGCACGCCGGCGGCGATGCGCGCCGACAGCGCCGGGAACAGCAGCCGCACGCCGGCCTGCGCGAACAGCGCGACCAGCGCCACGATCGCGGCGGCGCTGCCGAGCAGCGACAGCGGCGCGTAGCGGCCGACGACGAAATCGCTGACCAGCCGCCACAGCGTCAGCCCGAGCACGCAGGCGATGGCCAGTTCCGCCGCGCCGAGCCAGAGCCGGGCGACGGCGCGGCGGATGCGGGCGCGCAGGGTGCGGGCGACCGCATCGGCCTCCACCCGGCCCGGCAGCAGCGCGAGGTCCTCGGCGGTGCGGGCCAGCATGTCGTCCCAGCCGGCGATGACGCCGCCGGGCCGCAGCCGCTTTGTGCGCGCCAGCAGTTCCAGGTCGCGCGCGGCGGCGTGCAGCTCCGCCAGCGCGGCGGCGCCGAATGCCCCGCCCGCCGGGGCATCGGGCGCCGGCAGGGCTTGCGGCGACGGCCAGGACGGCAGGCGCCGCAGCGCCGGCAGCGCGACGCCGAGCAGGCCGGGGAACTGCGGGCGATGGACCGATGGCGCCGCCACGGCCGCCAGCCGCGCCGCCTCGGCCTGCGCCAGCCCGGTCGCGGCGGCGACGGCATCGGCCCAGCGCCGCGCCACCTCGCGCACGTCGTCCTGGCTGCCGGCAAGCCCTGCGCGCACCGCGTCGATCGCGGCGGCCAGCTCGCCCCAGCCGGCGCGGCGGGCACGGGCGGCGACCGCGATCGCGGTGGCGGCATCGAGCCGTTGCGTGATCCAGGCTTGCAGCGATGCCAATCCCTGCGCGCCCTCGCTGCCCGGCGCGTCATGGGCGGAGACGAAGAACAGGATCGGATCGGGAAAGCCGAAGCGCGCGACCAGATCGCGGAAGTCGGCGGCGACGCGGTCGCGCTGGCCGAACTGCCGGCCCATGCCGTCGGCGTCCCACTTGTTCAGCACGAAGCCGATGCCGTGCCGCCGGCGGTGCTGCGCCAGCCAGCGCAGCGGCTCCTCCACCTTGTACTTCTCCGGCGAGGTGACATAGAGCACCACATCGGCCCCGGACGCCGCCGCCTCGGTCGTGGCGCGATGGGCGCGCACGGCGCTGTCGATGTCGGGCGTGTCGATGATCAGCTTGTGGCGCAGTTCCGGCCGCGCATGGCGCACCACCTGCGGCGTGCTGCGCGCCAGCTCGCCGAGCGTCTGGCCATAGGCGAACAGCCGCGCCGGATCGTCGTCCTCGTGCAGGTAAACCAGCGGCGCCGCGGTGGTGGCGCCAAGTCCCTCCGGCGCGATCGTGGCGCCGGCCAGCGCGTTGAGCAGACTCGACTTGCCCACCGCCGTTGGTCCGCATAACATCAGCACTAATAACGCATCGACCGGCCGCTCGATCCCCGTCGCCCGCGCCGCCGCCAGCGCCTCGTCCAGCGGGCGCAGCACCTCCTCGGGCGCCAGGTCGCGGGCGCGCACGTCGCGGGCGAAGCCGTCGATGCGGCGCAGCAGGTCGATCACGCTCCCGCTCATGCCGGCAGGCTCGCGCGCAATGCCGCAAGGTGGCGCGGCAGGGTTTCCAGGATCGCGGGGTCCGCCGCCAGCGCGGCGGCGTCCGCGGCCAGCGACCGCAGCCGCTCGCCGTAGAGCGTGTCGGCCAGCCCCGCCGCGTCGCGGCGCAACGCGGCGACGAGTTCGCGGCGGCGCTGCGCGACATAGGCGCCGACCAGCCAGTCGGCGGATTTTTCCGTGGCCCCCAGGAGCAGCGGCGTGATCACCAGTTCCTCCAGCGCGTCATGCACGAAGCCGCCGCCATGCGGCACCAGGAAGCCGACCGCGACCGCCCCCGCCTGGGTGGCGAGCCGCACGCCCTTCAGCGTGCCGACCAGCGCCGGGCGCTTGCGCAACTCGGCCACGATGCTCGCCGCCGCCGCGTGGATTTCCGCGGTCGTCGCCTGCAACTGTTCGGCAAGCCGCGCGCCGAACGCCGCCTGCAGGCCGGGCAGCGCGGCGTCCCAGTCGGCGGCGAGCCGGTCCCAGAACGGATGATGCGCGGGGGCGGCGCGCGCCGCGTCGATCACGCGGCCGAGTTCGTTCAGCAGGTCGGCATGCGCGTTGGAAAACGCCTTCGCCTGCGGCGCCATCGCATCCGACGCCGCCTCCGCCCCGCCGGCAACGAGGCCGTAGAGATAGCGCCCGCCATCCACCACCAGCCGCGTCGGCAGCGTGGTCAGGCGGCGGACGAATTGCAGCGCGCTGTGCAGTTCGCGGTTGTCGTAGTCGAGCAGCCGCATGATCTCGACATTGAGGCGCATGAACGGCTCGATCACCTCGCCGGCGGCGAGGTACTGCGCCTCGTAGCGTTGCAGGAACGCCGCCAGCGCGGTCTGCGTCGCCCGTTCCCACGCCGCGCGCGCGGCCTGTTCGTCGCGCACCACGTCGAGCACGTTCCCGATGCGGCGCGCCACGTCCGCCAGCGCGGCGCGGCGCGCGGCGCGCCGGTCGGACACGGCGACGGCCTGCCGCACCGCCTGCCGCAATTCGTCGGCCTCGGGATGCAGCGTGCCGTTCCAGAGATCGGCGTCCTCGCCCTCGATCATCACGCGCAGCGCGACGACCGGGATATGCGGCGGCGCCTCGCCGCGCTCCTGCGCCATGCGCGGAAAGATGTCGTCGGCCTGCTTGCGCAGCACCGCCGCCCGGTCGCGCCGCGGCGTCTTGTTGAGGCATTCGAGCAGGTTGAGCCCCGCCG